>CAXQZJ010000129.1:0-11228 GCA_964228145.1 Alteromonadaceae bacterium
ATCTGTATTGTTTTTTGCCCGCTGATAAATCACCGAGCGGTACATACGATTGATAGGAGCACCACTGGTTTCTGACTCAAAAAAATATTGGCGTAGAAAAGGCCTTAGAAATTCCATCATCCAGCGACCACGGGCGAACAAGGGAAAATTACGCCACAGGGTATGCCGCGTTTGAAACATATCATGCAGACCAATGAGAAATAATCCGCTAACCGGAACAAACAACCAGACAAGGGGTTTCCAGATTATCGATAATAGCGCGCACAGGGCGAACAACAACGCAAATATCAGAAAAAACAAATGTCGCATGGCTATCCTTACGAGGACTTTTCGGTATCGTGCCCAACTATGCCAGTGAAGTCGAGTAAGATCGTGACGGAGGCACGATATCGCAGGATGAACCGAGGGTGTGAATACGTATGTATTTTTACGCCAATTGTCGGCACGACCGGACAGTTTAGGTAGTATCTCGCTTTAACAAGTTAATAACATGCGCCTTTGCTCGTTACAGCAGGAAAACAACAATGCATAACAAGAAACCACAGCTTGGCTTTTGGCAGATATGGAATATGTGCTTCGGCTTTCTCGGCATTCAATTTGGCTTCGCCTTACAAAATGCCAATGTCAGCCGTATTTTCGAAACCTTAGGGGCAGACTACAACAGTTTGGCCATCCTTTGGGTGGCAGCACCGGTTACCGGTTTGATTGTTCAGCCTATCATCGGCTATCTGAGTGATAACACCTGGACCCGCTTTGGTCGCCGTCGTCCGTACTTCATGTTGGGGGCGATTCTGGCCTGTATCGCCTTGTTTATCATGCCTCATAGTCCCTCTTTATGGATTGCCGCAGGCATGTTGTGGATTCTGGATGCCTCTATCAATATTTCGATGGAGCCTACCCGGGCATTTGTCGGTGATATGTTACCTAAGAATCAGCGTGGAACTGGCTATGCCATGCAGAGTTTTTTCATTGGTGTGGCCTCAGTTATTGCATCAGCCTTGCCCTGGATGATGGCCAATTGGTTTGGCATCAGTAACACAGCGCCAGAAGGGATGGTTCCAGACTCGGTTAAATTTTCGTTTTATTTCGGTGGTATTGCCTTTTTAGCCGCGATTGTTTGGACCGTCGTTACCACTAAAGAATATTCACCTGAAGAGCAAGAAGCATTCGAAAAGGCCGAAATGGCGGAAGCGGGGGCTGAAGATGTGGTATATCAATCTAAGCCCCGCAGTGCCGCCGCGTATTTTTCCTGGGGAGGAATTTTTACTTTATTTGGCGTGATTGCCTTTGGGCTTATCAATCACTTTATCGATATTTTGGATAAGAATTTGTACATTCTCGCCGGCATGTTGCTGGCGTTCGGGCTGCTACAACTGATTGCGGGTTTACTGGCCAAACAAGAGCGTACAGACAATGGGTTCAGTATTGTGATGGGCGATCTGTTCGCCATGCCTCCAGCCATGAAGCAATTGGCGTTTGTGCAGTTTTTCTCTTGGTTTCCCTTCTTTGCGATGTGGACCTATATGACCGCTGCGGTGACATCCCATCATTTCGGTACCTCTGATACTACGTCGTCTCTCTATGCCGAGGGAGCAGATTGGGTAGGTATTCTGTTTTCGACATACAATGGTGTAACAGTCCTAGCGGCATTACTGATCCCTTTACTGGTCAAAGCTATCGGTTTGAAAGTCACTCACATGGTTAATTTACTGCTGGGCGGCGTTGGCTTTGTGTCATTTTTGTTTATTTCCCAGCCAGATTGGTTAATCGTGCCTATGATTGGCGTTGGATTTGCCTGGGCATCGATTCTGTCGCTGCCTTATGCGATTTTATCCAACGTCTTGCCGGTGCGAAAAATGGGTGTGTTTATGGGGATCTTTAACTACTTCATTGTACTACCGCAAATACTCGCCGCCAGTGTACTGGGCTTCCTGGTCAGTAAAGTCTTTGACAATCAACCGGTGTTTGCCATTGTGGTTGGCGGTGCCAGTATGATACTTGCCGGTATTCTGGCACTTCGAGTACAGCAACCAAAGGATGTTAAGTGATGAGTAAAAACTATTCAGCTGCGATGATTACAGGGATTGCTGTTGCCACCTTATTTGGTTGCAAGAGCACAGAAGATGTAGCCGCGTCCTCAGATATCTCAATGGAGATTGTCGGTACCCAACATCCCTTCGCCAAAGAAGCCGTTTACTTTTTAATGACAGACCGTTTTGTGGATGGCGATCCCGAAAATAATTACCCCGAACAAGGTGGCGAATACCCCACCTTTAACCGAGTGCTCAACGGACCTGACGGTCAACAGGCCAATGTAGGGTATATGGGGGGAGATTTTCAGGGCATCGTGAATAACGCCGACTACATTGCTGAGCTAGGTTTCACGGCAGTGTGGTTGTCGCCAGTGGTAGACAACCCGGATCAGGCATTTAATGGTGGTGACGTGATTGAATTTGGCGGCGCTTTTAAAGATGGCGGCAAGACAGGTTATCACGGTTATTGGGCAAGTAACTTTTATCAGGAAGATGAACATTGGGTATCCCCAGGGCTGGACTTTGCTGCATTTGATGCAAAACTGGCCGAGCACGGATTGAAAACTGTGTTAGATATTGTTGCAAACCACGGCTCTCCTTCATTTACGATGCAACCTGATCAACCTAAGTATGGCGAGCTCTATGACGTGAATGGCCAATTGGTTGCGGATCATCAGAACCTGCATCCGACAAAGTTAGACAAACAAAATCCATTGCATGTTTTTTTTCGTACCGAGACAGACATCATGCAGTTGTCTAATCTGGATGACAGTCATCCTCAAGTCCGTGATTACTTAATTAACTCTTACCTGCATTGGTTAGAAAAGGGGGCTGATGCTATTCGCATCGACACCATTAAACATGTTCCTCATGCATTCTGGAAAGAGATGAGTGACCGTGTTCGAGCTCAGTATCCAGATTTGTTTATGTTCGGGGAAAGCTATGATTATAACGCTGACTTTATCGCGCAACATACCTTGCCGGAAAATGGCGCGATTTCGGTGTTAGATTTCCCGGGACAGGCCGCGATGGCAAAGGTTTTTACTGACCCTGACAGCGACTTTGCTCAACTGGCTGACTATTTGTACTTGACCGACAGTCCGTACAATAACCCTTATGAGCTGACAACCTTTTACGATAATCATGACATGCCGCGAATTAATGCCAGTGACGAGGGTTTTATTGATGCCCACAATTGGTTATTTACCAGCCGTGGTATTCCTGTTGTGTATATGGGCTCAGAAATGGGCTTTATGCGTGGAACCGCGGAGCACACAGGTAATCGCAATTATCTGGGACAGGCGCGCCTGCAAATGGCCCGTAAGAGTCCGATATTTACTAATCTCAAGCGCATCGCAAACCTGCGCAAACAGTTACCCGCTTTGCAACGTGGGGTTCAGGTCAATATTGAATTAGCAGGTCATAAGGCAGCATTTTATCGAGTCATACAAACTGACCAAATCCAGCAAATCGCACTGGTTTTACTGAATAAAAGTGATCACACCATGCAATTTTCGGTGTCAGATAAATTGCAGGCTGGGGTGTGGAAAAACCAGATTACCGGTCAGGTTAGGTCGGTGCAGGATATCCTTACCGATAGCGTTCCTGCCCATGGTGTCAGTGTTTGGGTGCTGGATCAACCAGTGATGAATCCCGCCTTGCTGGCTCAACTCCAATACCAACAGAAGCACCTTAATCGTCAATAAATCACAGCTGTACCACTGCTCAGCAAAGACCGTGAGCAGTGGTCGTATTTCAATCTGATTGGCCACAGTAACATTGAGGCCATCAGATCCTTGTCACGCCATTAGTTGCATACTTCATATGACGAACACAGGTTAATAGATGGGCAATGGCCAGGGTTGTTGCCAGAAAACCGAAAAATGACTTAATGAAATTACGTAATTTTCCGTTAAAAAGATAAATCCGGTGTGCTCACTGAGCCCCATTGCACTATGCTATTAGCAGAAAACAACCGTCGTTGACGTGAACAGGCTTTGTCAGCGAGCCTTAGTAGTACAGGAACTAATTCATTATGTTTTCAGTTGTCATTTGCGATGACTCTCTGGTTGCGCGTAAACAGGTTGCCAAATGTTTACCCGATGACTGGGACGTATCAGTGCATTTTGCCAAAAACGGATCAGAAGCCATCGAACTGATCGGCGAGGGCAAAGGCCAATTATTGCTTTTAGATTTGAACATGCCTGTGATGGATGGCTATGAAACACTAAAAGTGATCCAGCAGCAGGGTTTCGCAACCCGCACTATCGTGATTTCCGGCGATATTCAACCTGAAGCTCACCAGCGTGTAGAAAGCCTCGGTGCGCTGGCATTCATTCACAAACCAGTAAAACCCGACACCCTGCTGGGTCTGCTTAAACAACATGGACTGTTTGATCAACAAAGCGAAAGTGAAGAGGAATTGGAGCGACTGGATCCGGCAATCAGGGATTGTTATCAGGAAATCAGCAATATCGCCATGGGACAGGCAGGCGACCACTTAGCGCGCATGCTCAACGTGTTTGTGGAGTTACCTATACCCAATGTCAATCTGATCGAAATGTCGGAATTACATATGATGCTTACCGATATTGAAGAAAAAGAGACAGTGTCGGGAATCTGTCAGGGGTTTGTCGGACCAGGGGTAAGTGGCGAGGCCCTGTTCATTGTCAGCGATAGTGGTGTGGGGGAACTGGCAGCCATTTTGGGTTTAAGCGGAGATATCGATGACAGAGCTCAGCTAGAAGTGTTAATGGATGCGGCCAATATACTTATCGGGTCCTGTTTAAATGGTTTGGCAAACCAGTTAGATCTTCACTTCAGTCAGGGTCACCCCATGGTGTTGGGACAGCATTACAATATCCGTGACCTGATCAACACCAACAAGGTGAGGTGGCGCAGAACCTTGGCAATTGAACTTAGCTATGGGCTAGAAGGTTTCCGAGCTCACTGTGATTTATTGCTTTTTATTACTGAAGAGTCGATGAACATTATGAATGCCAAATTGGCTCACCTGTTGGAGGACTGACAATGCAGCAGGAAGAAATTCAGGAATTCCACTGGATGATGACATTGTTGCAAAATGTTGACGTCGGGCTGGTGGTATTGGACAGGGATTACAAGGTGAAAGTATGGAATGGTTTTATGGAAAGCCATTCAGGTCTATTACCCAGCCATGTACGGGATAAAAGTTTATTTGAGCTATTTACTGAAATTGACCGCGATTGGTTCAAACGTAAAGCCTGGCCGGTATTTGAGTTGCGCAACCGCGCTTTTATTATTTGGGAGCAGACGCCGTATCTTATCAGGTTTCCTAATTATCGGCCGATAACAGGCAGTGAAGAAGTGATGTATCAGAATATCACTTTATCACCGATCGTCAGTCCGACAGGCAATGTCGATGCTATTTGCCTGATGATCTATGACGTGACAGACGTAGCTGCCGGTAAAAAAGCGCTGGAGTCTACTCAGGTCGCACTGAACGAGACATTAGAACAACGAGGATAACAGTGACGCAATCAGACACGGATATGAAACGTTTTTCAGTGGTGCCGGTTCAATGGGTTGTGAGCTTGCTATTGTGTTTAACCTTGACAGCATGCGGCGGTGGTTTGGATGCCGATGAAGACGACAGCAATAATCAATCACCTGCGGCGAATGTGATTGCGGCGTCAGATTTTAGTGCCAATGAAGAAACCACGGTTGCATTAACGGCTAACGGCCGTGGTCAAACTGAAGCGTTAACCTATGGGTGGCGCGTTTCTCCGGCATTAACGATTAACCATCCTGATACCAGCAGTCCGGATGCCACCTTTCAGGCACCGACAGTAACCACTAATACTCAATACCGTTTTACCGTAACTGTGACTGATGCGAATGGCAACACTGCCAGCGATGAGTTGGTAGTCACTATCGTTCCAGTCAACGAGCCGCCTGTGGCTGTCATCGTTGCCAACGCTTATCCGGGCTTTGATCCCAACAATTACCCTGCGGGCGCAGAAATTCGCCTGGATGCCAGCCAAAGCTATGATGTCGACTCGGTTCAGGCGACTGAAATCGCCGATTGGAGTTGGCAGCAATCCAGTGGTCCGGATGTCACTGACGGCTTAAGTCTGAATGGTAGTGAACTGGTATTCGATGCACCGATTCGGGATCCCGGACCGACACTGACCTTTGTGCTGACAGTGACCGATCACGAAGGAGCGACGGCCACCACGCAAATTGTACTCTCGGTCTTGTCTGCGCAAGATACACTGCCAACGGTTTCAGCAGGCAGTGACCACGGGGTTCAAAGCGGTGATGTTATTTTATTGCGCGGTGCGGCTGCATCGGTTAATCCACAAGCTTATCCGTTGTCTTACCGATGGTTAAATGACTCGGCGTTACAGCCACAAATCGTCGCTGCAAATGCACTACAAACCTATGCGATTGCCCCGCTGGTCAGCGACACACAAATGGCGACGTTTTCACTACAAGTGACAGACGCCTACGGCAACACGGTGGAAGACAGTGTGTCAGTGGTGATTGAGAAGGCGCCGTTGGCACGAATAAATGACACCGGCGTTGCCCTGCGTACCGACGCTCAAGGAATCGCCAGCGCGCCGATCAGTGACTATCCGGGACAGGATGCCGACCGCGGTCGTGATTCTGCCGCCCAAGCTGGACAATTAGCCAAGGCGGGTAAAGGTGATAAGGGCTTCGATTTTACCCGCTTAGATTATCTCGGTGACGAAATAGGCGATAACGATCCTCTTTGGAGTTGTGTTCGTGACAATCTGACAGGTCTGATTTGGGAACGCAAAATCCCCGGCGACCCTATCCATAGTAACGACTTTACCTATACCTGGTACTCAGGCTCCAATAATGGCGGCTATGAGGGCGTCCGAGGTAGCACCAATACAAGCTGTGGCATCTCCAGCTGTGATACCAACAGCTATGTGATTGCGATCAACACTAAAGGATTGTGTGGCTATTATGACTGGCGTCTGCCAACCCCGGAAGAGCTGCTATCGATCATGCATTACGGTCAAAGTGCACCTCCATTAATTGATCAGAATTACTTTCCGTTTGCCACCGTCAGTAACGCGACACAGGTTTGGTATTGGAGTAACTCATCCAGTGCTGATGGCATTAGCAGTACCGCACAGAATGCGTGGGCCATGGATGTAAATTCTGGCAACGATAACTTTCTGAACAAGTCTACGCCGGCCTATATTCGATTAGTAAGGGGAGGCAGATAAATGAAATTAGCGCTTTGGTTATTGGCTTTTTTTAGTTTCACTGCCAGTGCAGTGTGCTACGACAGTATCGATGAAACAACACCGACGAGCCGGTTTATCACCTACGCCAACGGTACTATTTTGGACACCAAAACACGTTTATTGTGGATGCGCTGTGCGGTTGGGCAAACCTGGGACAACGAGAATGAAAATTGCGAGGGTGATCCAGACGCCATGAGCTGGCAACAAGCACTCGAATATGCGTTCAGTGCGGATGAAGCCAGTCAAATAGGTTGGCGCTTACCTAACCTTAAAGAATTGGCTTCGCTGGTAGAGCGGCGCTGCGCGCGGCCCTCATTAAACGAGGAAATATTCGTTAATGTCCCGGCCGATGACTTTTGGTCTTCTACGCCATCGTTAATCGATTTAGAGTCTGCTTGGGTGATGGCCTTTTACAATGGCAGTAACGCACGTAAACTCAAAACATTGGCGACCTACGTACGGTTGGTAAAATCAGCTGATTAACCCGTTTTTTTGTATGCCTGACAAGTCTCGCTGTCGCTGACCTGCGGCTTTTGCTTTAATGCAAATTAACCGCTTTTGATGGGCATATTTGCTTGATTAAATATTTTTCGTTAACTCTGTTGTTGGTTTGCATACTGGCGCCGGCAAAGGCCAAGGCTGACTTTAGTTGTGCCGCTGACTTTGAGCTTGGGGTGCTTGTTGATCAAAAGCATATTCGGGTGATGAAAGACGGCAGAACACAATACCAAATCAATACCGACGGACAATTAATCGTATTAGGTGAGTGGGTAAAGGTTTCAGTCGAACAGCAACAGCAATTGAGAAAATTTGAGCAGGGGATCAGATACACAGTGCCCAAGATGGTTATTCTTGCCACCGAGGGTGTAGATCTGGCCACTGAAACGGTTAAACATGTATATCAGAACTTAGTAGGTCAGGACTCAGCCAGTGTGCGGCGTCTGGAAGCTGCGTTGTCGCGGGTCCAGCAAAAAGTCCAGCGAAAATATGTACGCGCAGGAGATCATTATTTTATTGGGCCCCGCAGTCTTGAAAATGTTGATGAACTGATGGATACCGAAATCGAACAAGAGCTGGACAACGCGTTTAATACTACCGTTGGCGGGCTATTGTCGGCAATCGGTGGACTGAGTTCAGATGAAGCAGGACATTTAATTAAAGCTGAGCAAGCCATTAATGATTTTGAAACCATGGGCGCTGAAATTGAACGCCAGGTGGGGCCTCAGGCACAGATACTGCGCAACAAGGCCCGTTGGTTTTGTGGTAAGTTGCAACGTCTGGATAGTATAGAAGAATCCCTTAGAGCGGGTATCCCACAGCTGGCTGAATTCAATATTATCTCAACCAATCCAACCCGCAGCGAGTAACAGGGCTTACACCATCATTTCCAATAATGAGTTAAGGTATCGCCGACCTTGGCTCGTTACCTGCCAGTGATCAGGTTGTTCAGCCAGCAGGCCCATGTCAATGGCGCGTCGCAATTTAGATGCCGTATCAAATTGGTCGACAGACAAACCGGTTAAACGGGTGTAATCCCGTTTCGGACACGCCTCAAGTAAGCGAAAACGATTCATAAAAAACTCAAAAGGCCGATCCTCTGGCGCGACGGGGTCCTGTTGATAAAGATAGTCTTTGCCGATTTGCATGTAACCACGGGGGTGCTTAATTTTCGACATACGTTGGATTGTGCCATCCGCAAAGGTGACTTTGCCATGGGCGCCGCAGCCAATGCCCAAATAGTCGCCGTAACGCCAATAATTTAAATTATGTTGGCACTGGAATCCCGGCTTGCTATAGCCTGAAATTTCATACTGCTGATATCCAGCCAAGAGCAGTTTTTGATGGCCCGCTTGCTGAATATCCCACAGTACATCGTCATCAGGTAAGGATGGCGGTTTACTGGCAAATTGTGTATTGGGCTCGATGGTGAGCTGATACCAGCTTAAGTGAGGAGGTGCTTGATCTATTGCCGTTTCAAGATCTTGCATAGCTTGGCTTAGAGACTGCTCAGGCAGTCCATGCATTAAATCCAGATTAAAGCTGTTTAAGCCCGCCTGGCGAGCATAGCCAGCCGCGTTCAGGGCCTGATGCTTATCGTGAATGCGACCTAACACGGCAAGATGTTGAGGTTCGAAGCTCTGAACACCAATCGAAATACGGTTAATACCTGACTCAGCAAAGCCTTTGAATTTGTCTGTTTCTAATGTGCCGGGGTTCGCTTCCATAGTAATTTCTGCCTGAGGGCTAAGCTCAACCCGTTGGCGAACCCCACTAAGTAGTCGATCCATGGCCGCTTCACTCAGCAGGCTAGGGGTGCCACCTCCAATAAAAATTGTTTCGATTGGGCGGCCCTGCAACAGAGTGGCATCTCGCTCGAGATCATCGAGTAAGTGCGCAATATATTCCTGTTCTGGGATCGCGCCTTTTTGGCCATGGGAATTAAAGTCACAGTAAGGACATTTTTGTACGCACCAGGGAATATGAATATAAAGGCTAACGGGTGGCAAGTACGTCAAATGCCAGTCCTCAGTTGCGACAGCAGTGCTTGAAGCGCCTGGCCCCGATGACTGACCCGGTTTTTATCAGCTTTGTCCATTTGAGCTGCGGTACAGCCAAATTGTTCGACAAAAAATACCGGGTCATAACCAAATCCGCCGTCACCCTGTGGCTCAGTGAGGATCTGACCTGCCCATTGGCCGAGACAAATGACAGGCAGAGGGTCATCAGCATGACGCAAATATACCAGACAGCAGACAAATTTGGCGCGGCGTTGTTCGCCTTGCAAACCGTGCATTTGGGATAATAGATGCTGAATGTTGGCGTTGTCGTCTCCGTGCTGGCCTGCATAACGTGCTGAATAAATCCCAGGTGCCCCATCTAATGCGTCAACGACCAGGCCTGAATCATCCGCGATGCATGGCTGGCCGGTGATTTTGCTTGCATGACGGGCTTTAATCAGCGCGTTTTCGACGAACGTTAAGCCATTCTCTTCAGCATCTGAAACCTGCCAATCCGCTTGCGAGCGAACGTTATAGTTTAACGGCTGCAGTATTTCTGTCAGCTCGCGAAGTTTGCCTTGATTATTAGTGGCTAGTACCAGTGTCGTTGTCATTGGGGATCTTTAAAAATACGTCAGACCCGTATAGTACCATAGCCTCTGTCGACAGTTATATCAGCCTTGTTTGACCTTTACCGGGTAGTAACAAATATCAAGATTGCCATTGCCTTTATAGTGAAAAAACGGGTTGTCCCTGCTACGACTATCTTGCAGGGTTTGCTGATGTTTTGGTCCGGTAAAAAGCTGTACTTGCAGGTTTAGTTTGTTGTGGAAATGGGATTGGTCGCCGATTCTGGCACTCAATATCATGCTTTCACGGGATGGATTGTCGATTACACCCCCTTGCTCACGTTCGCCGCGGGGTAAAGACTGAAGGTTATCCATGCCGTGTATAACGCGGCCGAACACTGACATGTTGCGATCAAGATGTCTTGGTGCCTGTCCAATCACAACATAAAAATGGCTGGTGGCTGAATTCAGTTCGGTACTGCGCGCCATTGCCACGGCACCGGGGCAATGCAATAACCAGCGCTGCTGTTGTTGTGGATCCTGGCCGGCAGTAAATTGCTGCCAATAGCCTACTTGTTGGGCAAACAGGTCCTGCGTTTGCACTGAGGTAAATGGTTGCGCTGAGAGTTGAGTGACTGCCGTAGAGGTCTCCGCGGCGAGAGGCACCAGTGGCTGCTTGTCGGCGCTTTCGTCAGTGTCGCCAGCCTGAGCGACAAAGCCTTCAATCACCCGGTAAAAAGGTAAGCCGTCGTAATAGCCACCCTTAACCAACGTCTTAAAGCGTTCAACATGCTGGGGGGCCGCAAAGGGGGCTAACTCGATAACCACAGGCCCGCTCGTCAATGTTAAATAAACCAAATTGTCCGG
>CAXQZJ010000130.1:0-13528 GCA_964228145.1 Alteromonadaceae bacterium
AGTGATTATGTCACTTTACTGAGTGAATTAGGTCTGAACGAGTCGGACACGGTTGCCTTGTTTAACGAGCCTTCCATTCAGCAAAGCTTGGAACAAAATCATGGTCTGGTTGCACAATGGGATTACCCCTCGGTCCCTGCATTGGTAATTAATGGTAAGTATCTGATTAACCCCAGCACTGCTGGTAGCTTTGAACAAATGTTAGCCGTGGCAGATAAGTTAATTAGTCAGGAAAAAGCAAAGTAGCAGGGGTTCACAGAAAAAAGCCGCCTTGTTAAATTTGGCGGCTTTTTTTTGCCCATCACAATCCCGATTAATAGCTTGTCTAACCTTGCCATTACGAGCATGAAGCCCCACCCATTTTTATTTCGAGTGATGGACACACTTGTTAGGCAGGTTTATTGGGCCAGACTGACCAGATCAGCAATAAAGACACACCAGCTAACAAATATCAGTGTTACGCCAACTCCTGCGCCGAAATTTATTTTTCGCACCACCCGCGCGTCAAGAAGTTCAGGCAATTTAGCCAACGTCGATCCCAGCTGAATGAAATCAATAAATTGAATTTTGCCAGCGGTTTTAACCGCCGTGTAGCTGGCAGTGATTAGCACCACTAACAGACCAACCAGGAATAAAACAGTGCCCAACAGGATCATCATTATGCCTCAGCGATCAGGGTTGCCCGCAGTGGAGCAGGGTAGCCTTCAATGGTTTTGTTGGTATCGGAGGGGTCGAGAAAGTCAACCAGGGACTGACCTGTCATCCATTCAGTAGCGCGCTGCTCAGTCAGTTGAGTCTGATCAGTGTCGACCAGTTTTATGTGTTTAAAGCCACAACGCTCAAGCCATAATGTCAGGGCGCTGACGCTTGGAATAAACCATACATTGCGCATTTGCGCATAACGGTCGCGGGGCATTAATACGGTGTTTTCATCTCCTTCAACGACCAGCGTTTCCAGCACTAATTGACCGCCGGGTCGCAGGTGCGAACGCAGCTGCTGGAGAAAATCGACTGGGCTGCGTCGATGATAAAGCACGCCCATACAAAAGCTGGTATCAAACTGCTTCAAGGCAGGGATATCCTCGCCACCGACGGGTAGCAGGTGAATTCTCGGGTCGGGATTAAAGTGTTTAATCGCCTGAAATTGAATTAAAAACAATGCCGTGGGGTCAACGCCTACCACTAAGTCTGGTTGTTGCTCTAGCATACGCCACATGTGATAGCCGCTACCACACCCAATATCGAGAACTCTTTGACCTTGTAAATCACCAATATGGGGCGCGATACGCTGCCATTTCCAGTCGGAACGCCATTCAGTATCGACATGTACCCCATGAATATCAAAGGGGCCTTTGCGCCACGGCATAAACTGTTTTAGCAGACCTTCTATCTGTTTTTGCTGATAGTCGCTGACATCTTCGGCCGCGCCGATTTCGACCTTGTCAGTGAGGTTGACAATGCTCGGCTGGGTAACCGGTAGCTTTTGCAACAACCGTTGCCACTTGGCAAACTCACCATGTTGATTCGCTTGCCATGCGCTAAGCTGCGCGGGTAACACAGTTAGCCATTGAGACAAGTTATTGTCGAGCAGCGCCTGATACGCATCGTCGAACCATTGTTGTGACAGCGCCATTAGCGTTTGTGTCCTTTTATTGCCACCATGGAGCAAAAATTAAAACATTTAAACCACAGAATAACATCATCAAAGCCTGCCTCAGTCAGTCGTTGTTGATGGATGTCGAAACTGTCAGTTTTCATTACATTTTCGAGCGCGGTTCGCTTTTGGCTGATTTCTAATTCGCTGTAGCCATTGCGACGTTTAAACTCATGATGTAGTTCGATCAATAATTCATTGCCGGACTCGCTAGGGTGTTTGATCTTCTCCGATAGAACCAAAATTCCGCCGGGTTTGAGGCCCTGGTAAATACGATTCAAAATGCCCTGACGCTGTGACGGCTCGACAAACTGCAGTGTGAAATTCATGACCACCACCGCAGCATTTTCTACAGGGGTTTGTTGAATATCCCCTAAACGCACATCAATCGCCGCATCCCCTTTGTAATTTGCAACGTGTCGTTGGCAGCGCTCCACCATTGAGGGAGAGTTGTCGACGGCAATGATTTTCGCATTATCAGCATTGATGTAGCGACGCATAGCTAAAGTGCATGCACCCAGCGAGCAACCTAAATCGTAATAATGACTGTTGGCCTGCTGATATTGACCCGCCAACTGGCCTATCGCATCAACGATGGTGCTGTAACCGGGTACCGAGCGTTGAATCATGTCCGCAAACACATCAGCAACATTCTCGTCGAAACGAAAATCACTGATGTGCTGCGGCTGGCTGTATATTGCGTCTTTAGCGTGTTTTTGCATTAGTTGCTAAACAGTTCCGTTAAGAAGTCAGGCACTTTGTCGAGATCCAGCATATGCTTTTCACCACTGCGGCGTGATTTATACTCGACTTGTTGATTATCGAGGTTACGTTCACCGATTACGATAGAGTGGGGGACGCCAATCAATTCCATATCGGCGAACATCACACCAGGTCGCTCTTTCCTGTCATCGAATAAGACATCGATACCCGCAGCGGTCAGATCGGTATAAAGTTTCTCCGCGGCTTCTTTGACGCGGTGTGACTTGTGCATGTTCATCGGAATAAGTGCGATCTGAAACGGCGCAATGGCATCGGGCCAAATGATGCCGTACTTGTCATGATTTTGTTCGATAGCGGCAGCTACGATGCGTGATACACCGATACCATAGCAGCCCATAGACAAAATTTCGTGCTTGCCACTTTCACTTAGTACGCCGCACTTCATCGCTTCTGAGTATTTTGTGCCGAGTTGGAAAATATGACCGACTTCAATACCACGTTTAATTTGAAGTTGCCCCTGACCACATGGTGACGCATCGCCCTCTACGACATTACGAATGTCTTCGATACGGAAGTGTTCAACATCAGCCCAATTGGCATTGATATAGTGCATACCTTCTTCGTTAGCACCACATACAAAGTCAGACAGTGCTGCTGCGGCCCGATCAACCACAACAGGGATATTCAGGCCAATCGGCCCCGCTGATCCCGCAACTGTATTGGTCAGTTGTTGAATTTGTTCATCTGTGGCCATGGTTAACGGTGCCAACACACCGTCTACTTTTTCGGCTTTAATATCATTTAAGTGGTGGTCTCCACGCAAAATGAGTGCAATCAGGCCTTGCTTGCCTTGCTCATCAGGCTCTGCTAATACCATCAGTGTTTTAACGGTTTGCTGAGCAGCGACGTTCAATACCTTACTGACGCTTTCAATCGTTTTGGCATTGGGAGTAGCGACTTTTTCGAATTTACCACCCGCTGCAGTGGCTGGCTCATCAGCGATGGCTTCAGCCATTTCTACGTTGGCGGCGTAATCAGATTGATTGGAAAATGCGATAGCATCTTCACCGGAGTCGGCCAGCACATGAAATTCGTGGGATGCACTGCCACCGATTGAGCCGGTATCCGCGATCACGGCACGAAACTCCAACCCCATACGCGTAAATATGCGCTCATAGGCTTGGTACATGGTTTGATAGGTTTGTTCCAACGACGCCTGATCCATATGGAATGAATAGGCATCCTTCATAGTAAATTCACGACCGCGCATCACGCCGAAACGAGGACGGACTTCATCGCGGAATTTAGTTTGGATCTGATAAAGGTTGATAGGTAGTTGCTTATAGCTGGAAATTTCACGCTTAACTAAATCTGTGATGACTTCCTCGTGAGTCGGACCTAATACAAAGTCGCGTTGATGGCGATCTTTTACGCGCAGCAACTCTGGACCGTACTCATCCCAGCGACCTGACTCTTCCCACAAATCAGCAGGCTGCACCACCGGCATTAACACTTCGATAGCCCCGGCACGGTTCATTTCTTCACGTACGATGTTTGCCACTTTATTCAATACTCTCAACCCACTTGGCAGCCAGGTATAAAGTCCAGATGCTAGTTTACGTATCATCCCGGCGCGCAACATCAACTGATGGCTGATCACTTCTGCATCGGCAGGGGTTTCTTTCTGGGTCGACAATAAGTACTGACTACTTCGCATAATTGGGGGTCACAGTTAGTTAAAAAACGGCGCTATTCTACCAGTGCCAGCACATCTGACAAAGGGTAATTGCGGCTAATATTAAAGGTTGAACATTGCTGCTCAAAACCTTGAGAAATCTTGTGAATGGATCCCCGCAAAAATGTGGTTTGAATGGGAACTGATTCTGTCAATGCAAAAATTGTTATTTTCGATCAGTTGCGAAGCAATTTGCTTGAACTTATGCCAATGGGTTATCTGTTCTGAACTGTTTTGATAGTACCTGCAGCTAAGCCCTTTTTGCCGCAGCCGTTTAAATAATATCTGACTGCCCAGACTGCTGCCCAGCATCACGTAAAGCACGGCAATTAGCTGTTCATCAGTAACCTTATCACGGGCACATATCGAAGCGGTTGGCACTTGGTTTAATTGAACAAGATCATTGAGGATAAAACCTGAAAGTGGTGTGAGATTCAGTTCATTGACCAGGGAAACGTTGGCTTTAAGCCCAATAACCTGCTCACAAAACAAATGAAAGGACAATAAATGCGTCAGTGCCCGCGCGTATTCAGGGACGCTCAGTTGTTTGCTTAATAAAGGTGCAAAAACCGGACTACGCTCTAACTGTTGATGCGCAGCCGTTGTTTTTAGCTTAATTGCCTCGAAAACATTCAAATTGTTGCTAATCTGAATATACTCATTATGTTGCATTTATCGGCCATAACAGGGAATCCAATGGTTAATTTAGCAAACTGTGACAAAGAACCCATACATCGCTTAGGTAAAATTCAATCGTTTGGTTGCTTACTGGCCTTCAATCACGATTGGCAAGTCGAATATTTTTCCGAAAATGCAGCAGCAATGTTAGGCCTGGCAGAGCTCAAGCGGCATCAATCGCTCGACACGTTATTCAACCCCCAGTGGCGACATACCATTCGTTCCGTCACGCAAAGCGCGATTGCAGCAACGCGTCCCGAGCGTGCATTTCAGTTGCGAGATGACCAACAACACGTATGGGATATCGCGGTATACCCTGATAGGGGTCTATATGTGTTGGAGTTTGAGCCTGGAGAACAAGAGGGGGATGCCGATACTGCCAAGGTGATTCGTGAGTTCCTGGGTTTTGTTAAAAAGGACCAACCCCTAGAGCGCTTATTGCAGTCTGTCGCTTTTCGCTATCGGTTACTGACCGGATTCGACAGAGTTATGATTTATCAGTTTTTACCTGATGATTGTGGCGAAGTGGTTGCTGAGGCCACATCACCGGGTGTTGAGTCATTCCTTGGCCTGCGTTATCCGGCCAGTGACATACCCAAACAGGCCCGTCAATTATATTTACGCAATTTGCTGAGACTGATTGCTGACGTGAGTGATCCGGGGGTTGCCATTCTCCCTGATAAAGAAAGTGAGCCGACTCATCCTCTTGACCTTAGCGACTCTGTGCTCAGAGCGGTTAGCCCTATCCACATTCTCTACCTTAAGAATATGGGCGTGGCTGCGTCTATGTCTGCCTCTATAATCGTAGATGGAAAACTGTGGGGCTTAATTGCTTGCCATCACTTTGAGGCAAAGATCCTGAGCTTGAATCTAAGGACGCAAATTGAATTAATTACTGAAGTTTTGTCACTAGAATTGTCCAGCCGCATTCGGTTCGAACATTCACAGCACAAAGCGGCAGGTCAACCGATTTTCAACCGGCTGCTTTCAGAGCTATCCAAAGCAGGTAACTTTCCTGAACAGGTGTATAAGCAATTGCCTCTGATTAAGCAATTGATCGATTTTTCTGGTGCGTTAATTCAATGGGGCGAGCAACAATGGGAATGGGAGAGTGTTCCCGATGAACAAGGAATCGCCAGTGTTTTAGCATACTTAAATTCGCAAGTTCAGGGTGTATTTGCAACAGATTGCTTAGTTGAAACTGTGCCGCAGTATGAGGGTCAGCAGGCTTGCGGGGTGTTAGCTATTCCTCTATCCCATGATGGTAACAACATGTTGTTATTATTTCGAGACTCAGCGTCGCGCCAAGTTAGTTGGGCGGGAAATCCCAATAAGCCGGTGGAGAATTCACCAGAGGGTAAGCGGTTGATGCCGCGCAGCAGTTTCGCCGCTTGGCAGCAAGAATACCAAAATTGCAGTAATGCTTGGAGCAGCGGTGATATTTTCCATGGCGAAAACCTTCGATTTACCCTATTAGAAGTATTGCTTGAACATATCCGTGAGCAAGAACAGTTGCAAAGGGAAGCACAAAAAAAACAAGATGTATTGATCGCTGAATTAAATCACAGAGTTCGAAATATCCTGACGTTAGTCAAAGCGTTGGCTAATCAGTCACGAGTCAAAGCGCAAACGTTAGAGGACTATGTGGCCAATTTCTCTCAGCGTATTTTTTCATTGGCCAATGCTCACGATTTATTGGCGCAATCACAATGGAATGGCATCGCATTGCGTCACATCGTAGAGACAGAGTTCTCGGCGCTTGGACAAGATTACAGTAAGTACGATATCCAAGGACCTGATGTCCATTTAACAGCTGCGGCCACCACCGCGTGTGTGTTGGTGATGCATGAGTTACTGACTAACGCAGTCAAACATGGCGCCATCGCCCAAAGGGGGCAACTTGCCTTTCATTGGAGCGTGGATCAAGACGGCTTAAATCTGCAGTGGAGCGAAACGGGGATCAGCGTGAAGCCTCAGCCAAATAGCGGCTTCGGACACACGGTTATTGAGCAAATTTTTGCATTTGAATTAGGTGCAGAAGTGGATTATCAATTGCAGCCTGACCGTGTGCAATTTTCTGCCAATATTAGCAACAAGTATTTTCGAACTCTTGAGGCACTGGAGCGAACTGAAACTGAGGGAAGTCCGACACAGAGTGTTAAACCCCGTGGTTGGAATTGTACGACTGCATTAATTGTTGAGGATAGTTTACTGATTGCGATGGATCTAAAAGAGAAATTGCACGGTTTAGGTATAGAGCATGTTGAAGTATGCGCATCCGTGTCACAAGCTAATCGCTACTTAGACCAGAACTTGCCGGATATTGCGGTACTGGATGTGAATTTGGGAGAGCAAACCAGCGAGCTTATTGCTGAACGACTAAACCAAAGCTGCATCCCCTATTTGGTGGCAACCGGTTATGGTTATGAAGCAAAAGACATTGCGCCATTTAAGGTCAATTCAGTTATTGCTAAGCCCTACGACCAACAACAAATAGAAAGTGCAATTGCAGCAGTGATGAGGAGGTCTGATTGAAAGGCAAAACAGCGTGGGACACAGTGAGGGTCCTGATTGTCGAGGACGAATTCTTGATTTGCCATACTCTTAAAGAATCCTTGCTGGACATGGGAGTGAGGCACATAGACCTAGCTGAAAACCGAGAAACGGCGGAACGCTTTATCAGTTTTGCGAAACCGGATTTGGTATTAATGGATATTCAGTTAGGCGAGTCTGAGAATGGTTTCGACATTGCAACAATGCTATTGAACAATGGAATCGATAAGTTCATTTTCGTAACCGCCCACAATGATGACCAAACTAAAGAGCAGGCCAGACAAGAATTTGATGCGCCATTACTGTCAAAACCCTTTCGTTTTCATGAACTTCGGGCTTTGATTGAACAGGTTCTTGGATAAAAAAAGGCGCTTACGCGCCTTTTTAGTTACATATCAAAGTGACGGTCAAAGAAGTCGGTTACCGTTTTGTACATATGGGTGCTGGTGGCCTTTCCTCGGATGCCGTGCTTTTTCCCGGGGTAATCCATCATTTCAAACATCAGTGCCTGGTCCTGCAAGTGTTTGTAAAGACGCGTGCTGTTCTTAAACAACACGTTATCATCAGCCATACCGTGATAAATAAATAGTCGTCCTTTTAAATTTTCAGCATAAGGAAAAACACTACTCATTTCATACGCGTTGCCGGTTTTGGCAGGGTGGCCCATGTAACGCTCCGTATATGCCGTATCATAGAGGGCCCAGTCGGTGACAGGAGCCCCGGACACGCCAGCTTGAAAGTACTCCGGAGCTTTAAACATGCTCATTAGCGCCATATAACCACCATAACTGTGGCCATAGATACCGATTCTTTCCGGGTCGACAAAATCTAAACTTCTGAGAAACTTGACACCGGTAACTTGATCCTCGACCTCAACTGAACCCATTTTTTGATAGATCGGGTTTTCAAACTCGGTACCGCGATAGTTTGAACCACGGTTATCTATCGAAAACACAACGTAGCCTTTATTCACCCAATGTTGAAATAACAACCCTCGGCTTCCTCCCCAGCGGTTTTGTACTACTTGTGCGTGGGGGCCGCCATAAACGTAAACAATCACTGGGTGTTTGCCTGACAGGTTTTTAGGTGTGTAAAGACGGTAAAAAAGCTCTACGCCCTGTTCATTATTGATACTGCCAAAGGTGGGCTGTACCCATTCATCCTGATAAGCGTGTAGTGGGTGATCACTGTTAATGACATTCTCGGCCAGCCAGGTGAGTCGCTCGCCACTTGCTTTGTGCAGCGATACCTGAGTTGGCGTGTTTACCGTTGAGCGGCTATCGATATAGACACTGGCATCCTTACTGAATACCACACTATGGAAACCTGCTTCTTGAGTGACTCGTTGTTGTTTAAGCGTTTGCAAATCTAATGCATACAGATGGCTTTCTAAAACGGTGTCAGCCCGACCGCTAAAGTACAGGGTCTGAGATTTTGTATCGACTGCTTTAAGCGCGTCTACAACCCATTTTCCCGAGGTAAGTTGACGCAACAGTTCGCCTTGGTTGTTATAGTGATATAAGTGTTTGAAACCGTCGCGCTCAGAACTCCAGATAAAACCCTGATTGTCTTTTAAAAAGTGCAGGTCATCTTGAACATTGACCCAGGTGTCGGCGGTTTCTGTGATCATTACCTGTTGCTGCAAATCCTTCATGCTAACTTTGCGTAATTCAAGCGTTTGCTGGTCACGACTTAGCCACTGATACGTTAAGGCATTATCGTTCATCCATTTGACCCGCGGGATGTAAATATCTCGGTCTTCGCCTAAATCAATCCAGCGAATTTGGTCATTGCTCAGATTGACTACCGCCATATCGATGAGAACATTATCAGTCCCAGCATAAGGGTATCGCTGGGTTATCATATCAATCCGATCAGCATATATTTCGCTGCGGGTCACTTTCTCAACCGGTGATTCATCAACTTTAGTGAAAGCGATATGCGATTCATCAGGTGACCACCAGTAACCCGTCATGCGTCCGAATTCTTCCTGAACCACGAATTCTGCCATTCCATATTTTATGTTACCGCCACCCTTGGTGGTAATGGCCCGTTCTTTACCTGATTCTATGTGCTTTATCCACAGGTTCTGGTTGCGGATAAAGGAGATATAGTTACCTTTGGGTGAGAGTTTAATGTCAGTTTCAAACTCTGGCGTATCGAGTAACTTTGCAAGCTTTTTACTCGCTAAGTTGTAGTAATAAACGTCGCCTGCCATCGGAAATAGTAGTGCCTGGCTATCTGCTGACCATGAGTAGGAGACGATACCCGTACCAGACAAGCGCATTCTTTCACGGCGTGCTTTCTCTTCATCAGATAACTCTTCAGGGCCATCACTGAGTTCATCTGAGTCAAACAACATTCGGGTTTCACCGCTGGAAACATTATATTCCCACAGGTCCAGTCGGTTATAATCGCTTTGTTTACCTTTCAGGAACGTAATATGTTGTCCGTTTGGCGAAATCTTCAAGCTGCGAGGCGCATCGCCTGAAAGTGAAGGTGACTGAAAGATTCGCTCAATGCTGACACTTTCAGCAAGAGCTGCGGCAGGGCTTAGCAAAGCCGCAATACACAGGAGCTTTTTCATTATTAATCTTCTGGTAGCTAAAATATCCCGCTTACCTTGCCAGACACACGCTTAAAGCTCAACAAGCTCGGGGTGAAAGTCACTTTGTCGCGGTAAGTGACGATGGGTCGGCGTGAATACTGCGATTTCTGCCCTCTGATTTAGCGCGGTACAGCGCGTCATCTGCGGACTTAAGCAGGTCGTCATGAGTTCGCGAATCTTCACCTTGCCAGGTCACTACGCCAATGCTGCAAGTTAAACTGGCACTAACGGCGCTAAATTCATGAGGAATGGCCAGCGCGGCGATCGCTTTATGAATGAGTTCAGCCACTTTCATGGCGCGATTGGCATCGGTATCGGGGAGCAGACAAGCGAACTCTTCGCCACCGTAGCGAGCAACTAGGTCTTGTTTTCGTTGCACTGCGTGGGCTAAAGCTGCAGCAACAGACTTAAGTGCTAAGTCCCCAGCACCATGACCGTAATTATCATTAAAGGGTTTGAAAAAATCGACATCAAGCAATATCACTGACAGCGGATAATTCTGCCTGCGAGCCTGAGCGATGTCCAAATCTAATCGGAAATCGAAATGGCGGCGATTGGCAATCCCGGTTAAGCCATCCGTCATGGATAATTCATGCAGGGCCTGTTTTTGTGCAGCAATCGTTTCGCTAAATGCCAATAAGGTGCGGGAAAGCTCGCCAATTTCATCTCGTGATTTGTCGGCTTGCCATGGGTGTTGTTGGTCGAATTGTTCCTGAATATTGCTGTTAAGTGCTTTTAGTCGTTTGACGACCCTCGCGTGGATGATAAACACCGCCAGCAACAATGCTAGCAGGGTGAGGGTTTGCATGCCGATGAGCAACAGGCTTTGAGTTTCCACTTGCTTCTCGAGGCGTTGTAACTCATCTATCGCATCGCTCTTGCGACTGAACGCAATGTCATCGGCGAGGCGTGTGTAGTCATGAATTAAATTAATGACAAAGTTACCCTGACCTTTGGCTCTTCCACGCACTTTTAAATATTCGGCCCGAGTGGCAAACAGTCCCTCTTCAGCATCCAGAAGGCTGGTTAATGCTTGTGTAAGGCTTCTCGCCTGACTACCCAGTTTACCGTCCATTTGTGCGCTGAGTTTCCTTAACTCATTAACCAGTCCCCTGAAAGTGGTTTGTGCATCCCGTAGGCCGGTTAATTTATCCGACGCATATGCCTCAGAACCGGTGACGATGGCACGGGTAAAGAGCAGGCTCCAACGGTTTACATCATGATTGAGTTCACTGCCTGATGAAAGACTAACCAGTTCATTGATGTTATCGTATAACTCGATTAGGCGAGCATGCTCGCTATCCAAAAGCTCCAGTAAACTGACCTTCTCGTCAATTAAATCATTAAGGCGATCGATTTCCTGATGAATGATGGTTAAGTCATCAAAGATCTGATTTTCATCAAAGACCCTCGCTTGTAATTCAATTATATCGCTCACTCGCCGTTCAATAGTGCGAACGGCAATTCGGCGCGCAGCTGAACTACTCGCATCGGACAATTCCTGGAGTGAATACAGAAGTAAGTTTGCTTTACTAAATAGCTGGCTGGAATCGAATACCTGAGGGACGTTAGTTTGTTCAAATTTTTTTAGCGTCGAGTCAATATTGGCTAAGCGGTTATACATTATGCTGCTGGCAATAATAAAAAACAGACATAAAAACGCCAGTATCAGTGAAAACAGGCGCGAGATGGTTAAAGAAAATCGCGATTTCCGTTGGGTGGAATTTTCGTTACTGTTCGGCGCGGCTGACAATGCGGCTCTCCAACTGTGGTGCAAGTGAAGGGTTTTTTGCCAGGTAAACAACAAAAACTTCAGACAATAACGCCCCTTGGCGATTATTAAATGTCAGGCGAGGTACCTTAGTCAGCATGCTAAAATCATCGCCGCCATTGGCAATATAATCTGTCATGGCTACACGGAATGTTTGTGTGGGCTTTACACTGATCCCGTCGTGTTTAAGGTTGATAATTCTGCTGCCAGGGGGGTTGTTGGGATCGTACTCTACTGATAGGCCGGCGACTTGCAAAAAGCGTCCTTTAGATTCGTCGATCGCTGAGACCGAATGTTCCATCACTTGATATAATTGCTCTCCACTGAGTTGTACAAGGGCGATTCGGTTTCTGTAGGGTAGGGTGTCACTGACCATTCTTCGGGTGACCCGAGTCCCCTCAGGATAGCTATTTTCTCCACGAATATTGCCACCATTCAGTAGAGCGATATCAGCATCGGTGTAGGCAAGCATGGCATCGGTAAGCAAGTTGCCGATGCGGGTTTCTTCACTTCTTACACTGGCTCTGCGTGTATTAATCGGAACCTCGAGGGTGGCAAAGGCGCGCTGCATTAATCGTTCAGCCCGAAATAAATAGGTAGTCTCCTGATCAGCAACAGTTTCTTCACTGTCAAAATCTAATAAGGAAAGTTCACGATATTCAAAGTCTACAGGGCGCCTGTGTTCCCATAAAAAGGAAATGTGAAATGCGGTATCCGCATCAGTCAGGATGAGGTTGCCGTTGTGGTGGTCAGCCAGATTAGAGCGAGCTAACTCATAGTGCTCGTCTTTGCGAAGTGCTAAATCAATCGTTCCCTGATGTAATGCTGTATCCACGACCTCAGACGCTGTGGAGTACATGAGAATGATGATATCGACTTGTTGCGCCCTTAGGTAGCTAGCTTCCTGCTCAATCGCTGACTTAATGGGTAAAACTTCGGCTCGCTTCAAACCGTATTCATTGGTTACTGATTCTGCGACCACCGACATAACACCAATCCGAACCCCCTGTTTTTCAATTATCAGGCTTTTATGTAGTCCATCGAGGTTGTCATTAACGATAGGATCAAACACGTTAGTGACCACCATAGGAAAGGCTGCTTCATAGGCGCGCAAACTGAGTTCGTCTTCAAAATAACTGAATTCCCGCTTTCCTATGCCGTAAGCATCCGGCTCGATGCTATTTAGCAAGTCTATGATGTGTGCACCGCGGTCTAATGAAGACAGCGCACTAGGTCCCAGACTGCCGCCACCAAACAGGAATACGAGGTTTTCGTTTTGTTCACGACCACTTTTAACCATTTCTGACAATTGTGCATAGGAGCCGTGAGGGTTTTCGCCAATATTGGTCATGGTGGATGCGTAGATAATATCTATACGAACCGGGGCGTTTGCGGCTAAGTCAAACGACACCAGCAACACAAAGCAAGTGATTAGCAGACAAGTTCGTAATTTTTCGGTCAACGTCTTTTCTCACCGATATTATCTTTTAGGTACTGTTACCAAGGGTAGAGTCGGATGTCAAAAAATCCAGATAAAATGTTAAAAAACATCAGGTTTTTTATTTTTTCTGTGGGTACCGAAAATTTTGTCAAAAAGCGGCAAAGTGATATTAAAATTGCAGTGATGCTTCTGACCCGGCACATGGTGTTGAATGTGATGCTGTTTAAGTTTTTTCAGAGCAGGTATTGATTCGCTCCAATGTTGTTCAGGTAAGTGATAACTGTAATGACATAGTTCGTATATCAGATAAGTGGCTAATATACCCGTTGCCCATCCAAGGGCTGCTGCGTGCATGTCTATCCAGG
>CAXQZJ010000131.1:0-67420 GCA_964228145.1 Alteromonadaceae bacterium
CGAGCCTCGTCTTGATCGATAAACCCTGCATTGAGGTCGGCATCAATGGCCATTTGCTTGCCAGGCATAGCATCAAGGGTAAAGCGGGCGCTTACTTCAGATATACGCCCAGCACCGGCTGTGACTACCTTAAAGTTAATGATTAACAAGATAGCGAAAACGACAATACCGACGGCATAGTTACCACCAATCACCACCTCTCCGAACGCCTGAATCACTTTACCCGCAGCGTCGCCCCCTTCATGTCCCTCAAGCAGGACAACACGGGTTGAAGCCACATTTAGTGCCAGACGAAGTACGGTGGCGATCAACAGAATAAGTGGGAAGGAACCAAATTCGACGGGTTTGTCGGTAAATACCACGACCAGTATGACGACTAGCGACAATGCAATATTGAAACTGAATAAAACATCCAGTAAAACCGCTGGCATGGGCAATATAACCATCCCCATTATGGCCAGCAATATCATCGGTGTGCCCAGACCGGACATAAACTTCCGGACCTGATTCTTATCTATTTGTTTAACGTAGCTTGTCAGCTCCATAACTTCGAGCATCGGTATTTTGACAGTGATCACCGGTTTGCAACTACCTTGCCAGTTTTCTGATGACGTGTTGAAAGAAACAGCCGAAGGGGTCTGTCTATTCCATCTGGGGCAACTGATGAATCACCCAAAATGTACGATAAACAGCATTTTCTCTTGAAGGTTTAAGAAATCCCAATACAATAGCGAAAGGTAATTAACATGCTGTTTACCTGAATAAAAATTAAAAAATAACAAGCCACGAATAAAAACAATAAGGCGACACACAGTAGGGATCACATGAAAGTCAACGCGCTAACCTTATGCAGTGCTGGCTGGTTGATGCTGACAACACAACCGGTTAATGCCGAATTTATCCAAATTGGTGGGCTTGTTCACGACACCGAAACAAAAACGATTCTCGATGCAAGTCGGGACCGGATGTACAGTGCCTTGGATGCATTTAACTTAAGTGTTCAGGATACCTACGCCATGCTCAGTGATCCAGATAGTCAGTTTTTTGGCTGGCAAATCATGGATACGGTGGTCAACAGTCAGTTTATGGACGCGCTGTTTGACGGTAACGCAGAAGCAGACTGCAGCAATGCTGTGACCAGGGGCGACCGTGCGGTCAGTTGCGGTAATTTATTAGCCTATGCAGATTGGCAGGATGGTCTGCTTGGTGAAAACTGGACCAATGATGATAACTGGACACTGGGTGATGGTAATAAAGTCATTCCATTGGACCGCTGGGGGTTCGTTTCAACGGACCCTATCATCAGTAATGACTTGGCCCGTCCTTTTGGGACATCAATCGTCTGGGCTGATGGCAGGGTCAAATACTACGACAGTTTTTATACCGAAAGTGGTTTTGACCGCTTCGGTCAGACCAATCAGGACTTACATCTTAACCTGATGCTTTACTATGACATTCCAGCGCCGATTACCACACCGGTTTCAGCACCTTCGATGCTACCGCCGGCAGGTCCAGTCACCTCACCCGTCTCTATGCCCAGCGATCCGGCAGCACCGGCGCCGATTCCTGAGCCGGCAACCTTGTGGCTAATGTTAACCGGCGCATGGTTGTGGCGTAATCGAACTGCACGCTAGTAGCGGTATTCAGGCGGTATCGGTAAATTATGCGTTAGCGGCTTCGGCCGCTTGCCTTTACCACTGCGCCACGCTTTGAGCTGATATACATAAGCGAGTAATTGCGCAACAGCCATAAACAGCTGCTCTGGAATTTCATGTTCCACCTCAGTTGAGTAAAATACCGCTCGGGCCAGAGGCGGCGCAGCGACCAGAGGCACGGAGTGGGCACTGGCAATTTTTCTGATATGCAGCGCCAGTTCATCCGCACCTTTGGCGATAACCACTGGCGCACGCTCGCCACTGGGATCATATTTTAACGCTACCGAGTAATGGGTTGGGTTAGTAACCACGACATCAGCTTCCGGCACCGCCTGCATCATACGTTTTGCTGCAGCCTGATATTGCAAACGCCGAATTCGGCTTTTGATTTGCGGATCACCCTCAGAATTTTTGCGCTCGTCCTTCACTTCCTGCTTGGACATTTTCATTTGTTCTGTGTGCTTGTGCTGACTCCAAGGCACATCGAATATCGCTATCGGGATCATCGCGCAGCAAATGATTAGGAAAATCCAGGCGACTAATTCGACGGCGTGAATCAAATTGCGTGGATACATCTCCTGATCGAGGTGTAGCGCTTCGTCTTGAAAAAACGTTAACGCGATAAACGTGGTTACCGCCACTACAATGAATTTGGCTGCGGCTTTAAGTAATTCAACAGCCCCGTTAGGTCCAAACATGCGTTTTAAGCCTTTCAGGGGATTCAGCTTATTGAACTGCGGTTTAGCGGTATGCCAAGTGAAGTTATACCCCCCGAGCGCGACATTGCCATACACGCCGGCGATAACAACGATCACCATATAAAATGCCATAGGTACAATTAGGGATTTCAGCACGGCGGGTAGAATTTGAAACGCATGAGCAAAGTCGTAGGTTTCCTCCCGTGACAAGGTAAATGCCCGCGTGAAAATCTCATACAAAGCCTCGGCTAGCCCTCGCCCTACCAGTAATAAAGCAGCGGCGCTGGCTATCAATACCAAGGTAGTAGAGAGTTCCCGGGATCGGGCAATCTGACCTTTCTCTTTCGCCTTGGATTTCTTTTTCTCCGTGGGGTCTTCTGTTTTTTCCTGCGCATCATCCGCTGCCATAACGCCCCCTTATGTACAAATTTGCAACATGGTGCAGATCAATTGCTGCCCTCGTTGCCACTGATTTTCAAAATGATTAGCAAAGTTGCCCATGGTTAACCAAATAACCAATAGACCAACGATTTGAGCTATGGCGAAGCCCAAGGTAAAGATATTCAGTTGAGGCGCTGCCTTGGTCATCACGCCAAAGGCGAGATTAATGATTAACAAGGATACAATCGGTGCCAAAGACAAGGTGACTGCGGCAATGAACATCCAGCTTCCCCAGTGGGCTAAGGCTTTGAAGTTGCTCACCTCAAACAACCCTTGCCCGACCGGCAGGGCTTCAAAGCTCAGAACGATCATGCGGATCATCGCCAAATGTCCGTCGAATCCCCAAAACAGCAACGTGGCCAGAATCAGGTAAAACTGACCGACTGCCGGCACATTGATACCGTTGACCGGGTCCACAATAGACGCAAAACCCAAACCAGTTTGCATCGCGACAATTTGCCCTGCCAGCACAAAGGTATTGAGGACCATCATAGTGACAAAACCGGCTGCCAGGCCAATCAGCAACTGCTCAATCATCAACACCCATGTACCCGCAGATACCAGATTATCCACCGGCACCGCCGGCACCACAGGCATAATCAGTACCGACAGAAATAAGGTTAACAGAGCGCGAACCTGTGGCGGCACAGATTTGGCGCTAACTCCCACCATGGCGGCGAATAGCCCTGATACCCGCATAAAAGGCAGCAGTAAATCAGCCATTGCCTGAGTGACATTTGCGGCCAGCAACTCCATTCGTCTAACCAACCACCTGAGGAATCATATCGACCATGTGGAAAGTAAAATCCATGAGTTTTTTGACCAACCAATGACCGCCCCAGCTAAGCGCCAGTAGGGTCACAATCAAACGCGGCAAAAAGTTGATGGTTTGTTCATTGATTGAAGTAGCAGCCTGAAACACCGACACGATCAAGCCGACGAACAAACTCGGTAGTATGATCGCCGATACCAGCAAGATAACCATGCCCAGTGCATCACGTAAAACATCGACAAAGACTTCTGGAGACATAATTTATCCTCTATAAACCATAACTGTTGGCGAGCGTGCCAAAGATCAGGTTCCAGCCATCGACCATCACAAACAACATCAGCTTAAACGGCAGTGCAACAATCATAGGTGATAGCATCATCATCCCCATTGCCATCAGCACTGAGGCGACCACCAAATCCAGGATCAGAAAAGGAATAAACAACATAAAACCAATTTGAAACGCGGTTTTAAGTTCGCTGGTGACAAACGCGGGGATCAATACATTCATAGGCACTTCGGTCGGGTCCTGAAACTGGCCGGTATAGCCGCCTATTTCCACAAATGTTTCCAAGTCTTTCACCCGGGTTTGTGACAACATAAATGCCCGCAAGGGCACTTTTGCCTGCTCATAGGCCTGAACTGACGTAATCTCCTCATTCAGATAAGGTTGCAACGCCTGCTCATTCACCTGCTCGAATACCGGCGCCATAATGAATAAGCTTAGGAACAAACTTATTCCAATTAGAATCTGGTTAGAGGGAGATTGCTGCAGGCCAATTGCCTGCCGCAAGATAGATAGCACCACAATGATACGGGTAAATGAGGTCATCATCAGGATGAATGCCGGCAACAAGCTTAGTGCCGTCATGATCGCCAACACTTGCAAGGTCATGGTGTATTCTTGGCTGCCATCATCATTAGTGGTCACAGTGACAGCCTGAATACCTTGTTGCGCATCAGCGATTGACGGCAGCAAGCACAATAACGGCGCAAGGCGCCAAAACCACTTAGTCATGGCTTGTCTCCTTACGTTGCTGGAGCATTGCGGCGAATTTATTTTTCAGTTCTTTGCCCTTCTCTGCTTCGCCGGCCAATGGCGTATCCAACTTGGATAAATGACTGATATTTTGCGCTGTTATGCCCAGTAAGTGTTGTTCTTCACCTACTTGTACCACCATTAACCGCTCACGGTTGCCCAGCATCATTGATGCGACCGGTTTCAACTGCGCGCTACCAGATTGAGTGACATTAAACCGACGCATCACAAAACCCAGTGCGAATACCAAAGCAACAACCAGGAAAAGCGACAGGAAAATTGACGCTATGGTGCCTACGGTCGCGCCAGAAGATTGACTAAGTGCGGGAAAGGAAAACAGAGAAAGCCCGGCTGTACAAAGCCAGGCTATTGATTTAACGGAGTTTTTTGATTCTTTCGATTTGACTAATAACATCTGTTAAACGGATACCAAATTTATCGTTGACCACTACTACTTCTCCATGAGCAATCAACGTGCCATTTACTAACACGTCTAACGGTTCACCGGCGACCCGGTCGAGTTCCACCACAGAACCTTGATTTAATTGCAGCAGATTGCGAATACTAATATTGCTTCGCCCCACTTCCATACTGATGGTAACGGGTATATCTAAAATGGTATCCAATTTCCGCTTTTCACTGGCACTTATCTCCGCCGGTTCCTGAAGCTCATCCAATTCAGCGACCTGCACATCTTGCTCAGTCTCACTTTCGCCACTCGCCTCAGATTCGGCCTGCTCCGCCATAGCGGCAGCCCAATCGTCCATTGAATCATCGTTTTCGTTGCTCATTTTATACTCCTCTCATCGCTCGCAAGTCGATGAAATACCATTAAATTAAATCGTCCAGGCCTTCTTCCAGGCCCTGGAGTTCAGCGTCGCTATCTAATCTGCGTCCACCTTTAGTTAACAATTGCAGTTCTGACTTGACTGATGCCGGACGCTTTATTTTTTCTGCGACTTGCAAGGCAATGTTGTCACGTGAACGGCCTAATTTGGTGCGGAAACTCGGCAACCCCTCCACCGACATCACAACGTGCTCCGGCATTTCTATCGGGATAATGTCACCCGCTTTAAGGTCCATCACCTCGTTAAGGGATAATTCAAATTCTAACAACTCAGCAGTGACCTCAACCTCGACATCCATGATTTCATCACGCAATGCTTTGCTCCAACGCAGATCGGTGTCTTCCTGATCGCTCTGAACACCCGCATCCAGTAACTCCCGAATCGGCTCTAACATTGAGTAAGGGAGAGCAATGTGGAAATCACCGCCTCCGCCATCGAGTTCTATATGAAATGAGCTGATCACCACCACCTCAGTCGGGTTGACGATATTTGCCATAGCCGGATTGACCTCAGAGTCAAGATACTCAAATGACACGTCCATGACCGGCGCCCATGCCTCTTTATAATCCTCGAAAATCAGTTTTAGCAGCATCTGCGTGATACGACGCTCCGTCGGGGTAAATTCACGGCCTTCAATTTTTGCGTGAAAACGTCCATCACCGCCAAAGAAATTGTCCACCAAAATAAACACTAAGCGTGCTTCCATGGTGATAAGGCCAGTGCCCTTTAGCGGCCGGAACCTGACCATATTTAAACTAGTCGGGACAAACAGCGTATGCACATACTCACCGAACTTAATCATCTGGATGCCGTTTATCGACACCTCAGCACTGCGGCGCATCATATTAAACAGGCTCACCCGCATGTGACGCGCGAAACGTTCGTTGACCATTTCAAGGGTCGGCATCCGCCCCCGGACAATACGGTCTTGAGAGGAGAAATCGTACTCAATCAGTCCATCGGCGCTCTGCGCCGTTTCGACCTCTTCTTCTTCGACATCATCGACTCCGTGAAGTAGCGCGTCGATTTCATCTTGTGATAATAAGTCAGTCACTGGTGTTCTCTTTATTGCATCACAAAGCCGGTAAACAGGACTTTTTCAACCACTTCGTTCCCGGTAATCTCTTTCATCGTAGCTCGTACATCACGTAATGCCTGATCCCGCAACGCTACCTTTCCCGCCTCAGTCACTAAATCATCGGCGTTTGAGCTACTAAAAGCACTGAGTAAAGTGCCCTCTATCGAGGGAATATGTGCTTTCGCTCGTTCCTCGTTTTCCAAACCTCGCACCATTAACTGGACGCGTATCTCCACCATTCTTCCCCGGGGCTCTCCGGGCACGTTAAAGGTGAACGGTCTTGGCATTTGCACATACAAGGCAGACCCCACTGAAGCTTCTGTAGGTTCAGCAGGAGCTTCGGCGGTCCCCTCTTCACCGGTGGCGGCGACGTCAGCTGCAGGCTCATCTGAGCCCATCAGGAAAAATGCAGCTGCACCACCTCCTCCAAGCAAAACCACCACGATTATGATGATAAGCATGAGTTTGCTTTTTTTCTTACCACCTTCTTCGGTTACGTCTTCATCTGCCATCTGTTACTACCTGGTTTGTTTACTTCCCCTGCTGTAAATGTAGCAAGGATTTCACCTACTGATTATACGAAATAGTCTATCACGCCATCGGCCACTGAGCCTACGGTTACCCGTTTCGCATCATCGGCAGCTTCACCGTTTTCCTGATGCTGACCGCCATGCTCTTTATCGTTCTGAGCTAACCCTTGCTGAGCTTCACCAGACTGGCCTTGGTCATGCTTCACAAACGACTCCCCCAACGCAATACCGCGCTCAGCAAGCATCTCTTTTAGACGTTGTTGACTGTCTTGCAACAGGTCCCGAGCGGTTTGGGTTTGTACCACAAAGTTAACGCTGGCTTGTTCCCCTTGCATACTTACTTTAATCTGCATGCTGCCTAACTCAGGCGGATCCAAGCGTATCTCAGCGGTCATCAAGCGCTGACTGACCATCATCTGCACCTGATTAGCAATGTTTTTCATGCCGTCTGGTTTTGTCAGGTTAGCCTGGTTCACATCGGCTTTGATTTGCTCCTGACTCAAACTTTGCGCCTGTTCAGCAAGTTGAGTCAAGACCATCGGTTGATTGGCTGTAACCGCATTCACGGGTCTGCTTATCTGCTGGGCCAGTTGATTGACTGCAGCAGTCTTATCAGCTTCCACCGCAAGGGCTTCAGTTATCGCATTCAACGGGATGGTTGACCCGGCATTATCCTGATTCAGTACCGCGCTAAATTGTTCAAGCAACTTTTCTGCAGGCATTACATCGCTTTTCAGCATCTGTTGCCAGTTTGCTAACAAGGTCTGTTGCTTGTCAGGCACCATATCGGGTCTGAGCTTTTCAATTACCTCGCTCAGCTGCGATAAATACTGGCTGTTAGTCAACATTTGTTCTGCAGAAACTTCGTTCAATCGTACCTCAGCATTGTTCTGAGCCTGCTGCAATTGCTGGTGTAAGGCCTGTAACAACAGCTGTTTTTCCTCTTTTGGCAAACTCGCGACACTGTCCATTATGGTTTGCCATTGATTTTGCAGCGTTTGGTTATTACTCGCAGGTTCGCCGTCAGCTGCCTGATTAAGCTGGGCAATCAGTTGGTCAAGGTCTTCCATCGCTGCCACAGTTTGTTCACTGTGCGGCTGATTTTGTAACAGCTGCTTGAGGGCTTCACTGGTATCTGTCATCCAGTTTACCTGTGACTCCTGCGCTTGCTTACCTTGGTTGTCCAGTGCAGCAAGCCATTGTTGCAACATGGTCAGCATATCCTGCAGCAACTCTGCAGTTTCAACCTCACCTTCAGTTACCTGTTCGTTGCCAGACTGATTCAGCAAAGCCAGTTGTGCCAATAGCTGGTCAATTTGTTGACGCTGTTGCGGATCGGCATTGTCCAAAAGGGCACGTAACGCCTGTTGATTGACATCTGTGCTGTCACCACCGTGAATCACCTCATTCACGGTCTGTTGCATACCCGCTATGTCAGAGCCTTGTTGTTGGCTACCACTAATAAGTGCAAGCCAGTCAATCTCATCATTGTCCAGCTCCTCTACAGCCTCAGCAATGGTTTTAACCGGCGCTCGCTCTGATTCGTCCAAATCTTTTTGTCCGCCGGTCTGCATACTGGTCTGCTCGTTTGTTGATGGAACCCCGTTATCGCTATCTTGTTTATCAGATGCCGAACCCGTTACGGCCTTAACCCTTGGTTCAGTTTCAGAGGCTTTTCTATTACTGGGTTCAGCGGAGGCCTCCGGCCCAGCACTTGCTGGGCGGGAGACATCACCTTGTTGCTGACGCAGCGAACCACCCGATCCCGGCTGCGAATCAGCACTGTGCTTTTGCATGTAGCCGGCAAAATCTTGCTGTGATTTTGCGTTAGGTTCAGCCTCATTGTATGGCGTAGAGGCAACCTTTGTCTGTAGAGCGGCAACAATTTGCACCATCAGTTCGTTCTCCGACCACCTTAACTAAGCTATTGATAATTAATGTGGTTTTTTCGATTAAGACTTATAAATGACCCGCGCTTGCGGAAATGTCACAGATAATTGTCAGAAAAAATCTAACCTTTGGTGTGAATTTGCAAAGAATGTTCCAGTTTTCCAACGATCAACTAAAGTTGACCCCGAATGAAGCGCTGAGTGGCGATTTCATCCAGCATAGCTTGCTCAGCACGTTGCTCTTTGTACAATCGCTGCTGGGCCTTACGCTCTAAAAGTGATTCGACGGCGCGACGTTTTTTTTGTTGCTCCAACCACATTTTTCGACGCTGATCAGCGACCAGACGCGCTTTAGCTATGGCGTGCATTTGTTGTTCACACGCTTTATCAAGTTTGCTTAAAAACGCCTGATGTTGATTAAATGATTGCGCTTTGAGCCCTTGCTGACCTTTGCTTTGAATATCATTCAGGTAACTGACACGGTAGGCCTGTAGTGAGGCGAGTTTCTGTTTTTGCTGTTGCCAATAATGTTCTGCCTGTTGCAAATGCTGTGCAGCCTGCTGCTCTTTGTCTTTTTCCCAGCGCGCGACCAGATTAAGTTGACGTTCCTGACTCATGTCTTAGCCCTGCCCCAGTTTTACATAGAGATTTGCCATACTCTGTAAACTCTCATCATAGGGTGTGATGTTTTTCATACCTTGTTGCAAAAACTCGTTAATCACAGGCTCAGCCTGAATGGCTAAATCAATTCGGGGATCCGTGCCCTTGCTGTATGCGCCGATACTAATCAGATCGCGATTCTGCTGATAATTCGAATAGACCTGACGAACTCTGCGGGCGGCCTGCATATGCTCTTCCGATACCACCATCGGCATCACCCGCGAGATTGATGCCTCAATATCAATCGCAGGATAATGGCCCGAATCCGCCAATCTTCGCGATAATACAATGTGCCCATCCAGGATGGCCCGCGCAGCATCTGCGATTGGATCCTGCAAGTCATCACCTTCAACCAATACAGTATAAAAAGCGGTTATCGAGCCCTGACCGGGACCGCCGTTTCCAGCGCGTTCAACCAGCGCCGGTAAACGAGCAAATACGGACGGTGGGTAGCCTTTCGTGGCAGGAGGTTCACCAACAGCTAACGCAATTTCTCGCTGTGCCATTGCATAGCGCGTAAGGGAATCAATTAACAATAGAACGTTTAGTCCTTGGTCACGAAAGTACTCAGCAACGGTTACTGCCGTTTCGCACCCTTTTAGACGCATCAGAGGCGAGGTATCGGCCGGTGCAGCAACAACAACGGCTTTCTCTCGCTCTTTGTCACCCAAAATGTCGTGGATAAATTCTTTGACTTCGCGGCCACGTTCTCCAACCAGACCCACTACGACCACGTCAGCCACGGTCCCGCGAGTCATCATCCCCATAAGAACGGATTTACCTACGCCACTGCCGGCGAATAGCCCCATCCGCTGTCCCTGGCCTACGGTAATCATACTGTTGACGCTACGCACACCAACATCCAGTGGCTGATCTATCTGGCGTCGTAACAGTGGATTCATCGGCGGGCGAGTCAGCGGCACACGGTGAGAGGTTTTAATCGCCCCCTTACCATCCAGCGGATGCCCGTTCCCATCAATTACCCGCCCCAGCAGCTCCATGCCAACTGCCAAGCCTTGTTGACGATTTAATGGTTTAACCCGAGATCCCGGCACAATGCCTTTGACCGCTTCGGTCGGCATTAAGTACGTCACTTTTTCTGCAAACCCAACCACTTCAGCTTCTATTTCACCGTCTATGGTTTGCACCAGACATTGGCTACCCACGGGTAACTGGCAGCCAACCGCTTCCAATGTCAGCCCTATCCCACGAATAAGTTTGCCCTCAGCAACGGCATAGGGGTTTGGTACTTGCTGTTGATATTTTTCTATCCGTTCACGTAAACCTGTCATTCGTTATTAAGGCCGTTATCGAGTAAAAATTTATCCAGGATATCGCGACAACGACGCTCGATCGACAAATCGACCGCATTGCTGTCCGTGACGACGTCGACGCCACCCCGTGCTAGCTCGCTGTCAGCGACAAATTGCCAGTGCTGTTGCTGGATATGCTGTTCAGAAAAGTGCGACTGTAAAACCTCTAGGTCATCTGGATTAACTCGGATTACATAGCTTGATTCGTTGACCGGCAACACTTGCAGGGCCTCTTGCAATGCACTCAGTAATACTTCCTGATTAATGCTAGGCTCGACCCTGACTACCGCTCTGGCCAATGCCACAGCCAATGACACCAATTGCTGCTCAACGTCGTGATCAACTTGCGCCATCGGGCGTGCTAACTGATCGAGTATTTTAGTCAGGCTCTCGGATACCTGCTGGACGTCACTCTGTCCCTGTTGGCGGCCCTCATCCAAGCCCTGCTGCTGACCCTGTTCAAAGCCCTCTTTGTGCCCTTCCTGTAACCCTTGTTCGAGTCCCTGCTTCAAACCTTCTGCTTTGCCGTCTTTTAATCCTTCTTCCCAAGCCGCCTGACGAATAGCTTCAATCTCTTCCGCAGTGGGCATCTGGGCTTCTGGTTCATGTTCTTGCTCCGGAGGTTCATAGACCCAATTGGCTTTTTTATTCAGCGCATTGGTTTTCTCAGCCTTTTGGGACTGTTGGTCGTCCAGTGTTGGTAGTTGCCAGGTTTGCACTGGCTTGTCTTGGTTGCTCATACACGATTAAACGAAGTCGTCTCCGCCACCGCCACCGAGCATGATCTCACCGGAGTCAGCCAAGCGACGCGCCACTGCCAGAATTTCTTTTTGTGCTGCTTCCACATCACTTACACGCACAGGCCCCATGGCTTCCAAATCATCAAGCAACATTTCGGCCGCACGCTTAGACATGTTTTTGGTGATCTTATCCCGGAGTGCATCATTCGCGCCTTTGACAGCTTTGAGTAACGCTTCTTGCTGTACTTCCCGAAGAATTGCCTGCATCGCTCTGTCATCCACGTCAGCAAGGTTATCGAATACAAACATCAGATCCTGAATCTGCTGAGACATTTCCTCATCTTGTTCGCGGATTGAGTCCATTAACTGACCTTCAATACTGGTATCCAGGTAGTTCATGATTTCGGCTGCCGATTTCAAACCACCCATCTTGGCTGCCTGAGCGCCAGCCTGACCAGCAAACTGTTTCTCCATTATCTCATTCAGCTCTTGCAAGGCGGCGGGCTGCACTTCCTCGAGATTGGCAATTCTCATCATTAAATCCAAACGCACTTTTTCAGGGAATTGAGCGACAATTTCCGCTGATTGCTCTGGCTCAAGGTATGACAACACGATGGTCTGAATCTGCGGGTGCTCGTTACGAATGATGCTGGCCACCTGTTTAGAATCCATCCATTTGAGTGATTCCAATCCTTTGGCCTGCCCCCCTGATAGAATCTGATCAATCAGATTGGCGGCTTTGTCCTCACCCAGGGCGGCAGTCAGTGCCTTCTTAACAAAGTCTTGGCTCTGGAATCCGATGGTGCTGTAGTTCTGAATCTCTTCAATAAAGTGCTTGTGAACCGCAGTAATTTTTGTCTGGGTCATGTCCTCTATTCGGGCCATAGCGGTACCGAGTTTTTGTACCTGCTTTGGCTCCAGATGCCGCAGTATCTGAGCTGCATCGTCTTCCGACAAACTCAGCAATAAGATGGCCGCTTTATCCACGCCTTCCAGTTTGGTTACATCGTAACCTTCTTCTTGTTGTTGTTCTTCAGCCATGTGATTTGCTCTTACTCATCTTGCATTAACCAGCCTTTGACCACCTGAGCGGACAGTTCTGGTTCATTGGCTACCAGCGCTCTGACCGCCTTCAATACGTCTTCATCTTTGTGTAAATCAGGCATCATCAATGATCCATCAGGGGAGAAGCCGACAGATGACTCATCGAAGTCCTGAGTCAGCATACTCAATGTCTCGTCGCCCAGATCCAGTCCCACATCGGCATCGTTCTCATCGGTATCTGACGTATCTTCCGGGAAGATCAGCTTACGCAACATTGGCCGGACTACAAAGATAATTAAAACAATGATGATAAGTCCACTCACCACCAGTTTAACAATCTGCAAGAACCATGGCTGTTCCCACATTGGCGGCTCTTCAATAACGCCTTCATCAATACGATTAAATGGAATACTCACCACTTCCAGCGAATCACCGCGACTGACATCGAACCCCAGCCCGCCTTGCAACAACCGTCGAATATTTGCCAGTTCTTCTGCGGAGCGTGCTGTTTGTATGCTGTTGCCTTCAGCGTCGGTGGTTTGCTGAAAATCGACCGCAACAGACACCGTCAGACGACGCATGACACCGGTTTGCTGCTTGATATGACTAATAGTAGTATCCAGCTCAAAATTTCGCGTCGCTTCTTTCATACTGCGACCCGGTACTGCACTGGCACTATTAGACTCGCCGGTGGCCTGTTCGGGGATATCCGAATTGGCAGGCGGTTGGTTGGTCAACGCACCGGGAATACCTCCAACCCCACCTCCAACAGAATTTTCTTCTACCGTCATTTCACTGCGTACGGCTGGCAAATCCGGATTGTAGCGTTTTTCAGTTTGCTCTTTGGCGGTAAAATCCAGAGTGACATCCGCTTGCGCGGTGTAGTTACCTAAGCCAACGATAGGAATAAGAATAGAATCGATTTTTGCCAGCAGTTCGTCTTCCCGCTGTTTCTCTAACTCATATTCTTTTCGAGACCGTGCTGAGAGGGAATCTTGAGAACCGGAGTTCAGTAAGCGACCTGCGTTATCTGTTACCGTCACCCGCGACGGCTGCATACCCTGAACCGCTGATGCAACAATGTCGACCACGGCATCTACTTCTTCAGATGACAAGACCGAACCGCGTCTTAGCGTCAGGACAACTGTCGCACTGGCTAATTTTTCTCGCCTTGCGAACACATTTTCTTTGGGCATAGCCAATAACACTTTAGCCCTGGCAACCGAGCCTAGTTCTTCTATAGTGCGGGCAATTTGCTGCTCTCGGGCGTGTTTTAGCCGTTCAGCTTCGACCCGTTGACTTACACCAAAGCCCATGTCCTGCATGATAATGTCTGTACCGGCTTCCGCTTCACCACTGCTGATCCCCTGACGACTCAGACCCAGTTTGATATTGTCGTACTCGTTCTCCCGGACATAGACCGTATTACCTTTGAGTTGATATTCGATTTGATTGGCATCCATATAGTCCAGGGTTTCAATCAACTCATCCGTGTTTAATTTAGCAAGTGGTCTAAACTCGGGCTGCATCGCCCAAAACGCCACCATCACAGCAATCGCGATACTGATGATAACCACGATCGCCAATGCAATCTGGCGTAATACATCACCACTGGTTAAGGCATCGGTGAACGATGTTTTAGCCGGCGTATCGTTAATTGTATTATCGTCAGCCAGTGCTAACTCTGTACCTGTTGCTTCAGCCACCTGTACTACCTCTCACCTAGACTGGCATATTCATAATTTGCTTGTACGCTTCGAGGACTTTATTGCGCACCTGCACAGTAGCCTCAAATGCAATACCGGACTTTTCTTTGGTAATCATCACATCTGCCAGACTCAGATTGGGATCCCCTGCTTCGAAACGTTGCTGCAGGTCTTTTGACTCAAGTTGCATACCATTGACGGTATCAAGCGCACCTTTGAGCATGTCGGCAAAGTTTTGCGATGATGGGTTAGTTTGCATGGTTGGTGCTGCGCTAACGTCGCCACTAACCTGACGTGCCATTGCCTGCATTTCAGAGAATAAACTTTGAGCCTTAATATCCATGACGATTCTGCCAAAAAAACATAACTATCCTCATACAGCAAAAAGTAAGCCATAATGAATAATTATATATTTATCAACAACTTAAATAAAGCAACTCGGTTCTTAGACGAGTTTTTGACGGCCAAAAAAAAAGAAAGCCGGAGCTTTCTTTTTTGACCCGAATTGGGGATTTAGGCGGGAACTTCTATACCGTCCTCTCGCATTCGCGCTAGCTTATAGCGCAAGGTACGCGGGCTGATTCCTAACTTTTCCGCTACCACTTTGCGTTTTCCGTTGTTTGCTTCCAATGCATCAAGAATGATCTGATGCTCTTGCTGGCGTAACTCAGCACCTAACACCGGCTCTTTATCTGCTTCGGCCTGGGGTTCAACATAGCTATTGGCCATATTCTCCAGCATCAGATCCTGACTGTCGATACTGTCAGCATTGGCTAAGATGAGCGCTCTTTGCACCACATTTTCCAGCTCCCGTACGTTACCTGGCCACGGGTATTGCTGCAACTTAGTGCGTGCCGACGCGGTTAACTGTTTTGCTTTACCACCATGGCGCTCAATCAAGTGTTGTGCCAATGGCACGATGTCACCGGGCCGCTGGCTCAGGGGTTTCCAGTTCAGTGGAAAAACATTTAATCGGTAGTATAAATCTTCACGAAAAACGCCTTCTCGTACTGCCAGTTTTAGATCCCGGTTACTGGTAGCTAACACTCTGACATCCAGTTTCAATGTCTTGCGACTGCCTAAGCGTTCTACTTCTTTTTCCTGAATAACCCGCAAAATTTTGGCCTGCAGAGCCAGGTCCATTTCGGTTATTTCATCCAGTAAAATAGTGCCGCCCTGGGCTTGTTCGAATTTACCCGGTGAAGCTTGTAAAGCACCGGTAAACGCGCCTTTTTCATAACCAAACAATGTCGCTTCAAGCATGTTTTCAGGAATTGCAGCACAGTTTATTGCCACGAAAGGCTTGTCCTGGCGTGCAGACTTGTCATGAATGTAGCGTGCCAGTACTTCTTTTCCAGAGCCACTGGGTCCAAGCACCATCACGGTCGCTTCAGAACGTGCCACCCGGGTTGCCAACTGCAACAATTCAATACTGCTGGGGTCCCCTACCACAGGTTGACGGGACTCAACGGTTGGCGCCGGAGCATATTTATCCACCAGATTTAACAAAACCTGAGGCGCAAATGGTTTCGCCAGATAGTCTGACGCACCGTCTTGCATCGCTCTGACTGCATCATCGATAGTAGCGTAAGCTGTCATCAACAAAACGGGTAAATCAGAATATTTTTGGCGGATACTGCGAAGTAAGTCCAGTCCTGTTAATTCACCCATTTGAATATCACTGACGACTAAATCAATCGATTGACGCGACAACTGGACCATCGCAGCTTCAGCACTGTCCGCTTCGTAAGTCTGATACCCCCCCAGCATTAGGGTATCTACTAATGCCTCACGCAATCCCAAGTCATCTTCAACAATCAGTATTTTACGACTCATGCGCTTTGCTCCACTAACGTTTGTTGTTGATCTTGTGCTAACCGCTCAATAGGTAAGTGCAGGCAGAAACGCGCACCGCCTTCGGGTCGGTTATGGGCCGATACCTCACCTTTATGAGATTGGGCTACCGCTTTGACCACTGCTAGCCCCAACCCTGTGCCTTGTGACCGAGTGGTGAAAAAGGGTTCAAACAGCCTTGCGGTATCTTCGCTTTCAAACCCTTTACCATTATCCAACACTTCGATGCTGACAGTTTGCGAACCTACATCATAGCCGGCAAGGACCTCGATATGTGCTTCGTCATTGCAGTGTTGTAGGGCATTTTGAATCAGATTCTGTAACGCGCCACTTAAGGCTGTTTTATTGCCTAATACAAAAATATCAGGCTCCGGCAAGGTAACGGTAAGTTGTGCCCCAGCTTGGGTTAATGCCGCCTCGCTGCCCTGGCGCACCTCAAATAATAGCGATTGCAATGACAACTCCGTCACCACTTGATCGGTACCGCTTTTAGCAAACAACAGCATGTCATTGACTTGTTGTTCTAAGTCTTTCAGCCGGGATTGCAATTTATCAGCAAAGCGTTTTCGCGTGGCGTCACTGCCAAGCCCGCTGCCGATGTTGGCTGCATATAAAATAGCTGCAGATAAGGGTGTTCGGATTTGATGTGCCAATGAGGCTACCATCCGGCCCAGAGAAGAAAGTCGCTGCATATGACTGACTCTGGCTTGCAGTTGTCGGGTTTCGGTCAAATCTGTTAACACGATGAGTTGCCCTGGCTCTGTTTGCAATGGGCATATTTGTAGTTTGACTTTGCGTCCGTCACGCAGGGAAATCTCGTGACCATCGTCCGCTTGGGGACGAAATGAGCGGTTTATGATGACGCGCCAGCTTTGACCTTCTAATGGTTCACCTAATAATTCGGTAGCCACTCGGTTAGCCTGTTTCACAATGCCTTCGCCATCAACAACGACAACACCTGCCGGCATCACTTCCAGCAAATGGGTTAAACGCTCACTTTCCTGGCGTAGTTGTTGAATCTCTGCTGCATCACACTCGATGCGCGCAGCAGGCTGGGTCTTTACTGTCATAGCTACCTCACGTCAAAAACCAGACAGTGAACAGCTTTGCAGTAAATGTGCCAAAAATTACTTATTTTAAAACAATAAGTTACGCCTAGATTAGACGTCAGTATCCCGACTCAAGTTATATTTGCGCATCTTCTCAACTAAGGTGGTCCGACGCATGCCGAGTAATTCGGCACTGCGCGCAACGACCCAATCCTGTTGTTCTAATGCCTGCTTAATCAGGTTTACTTCCAAGTCTGAAATATACTCTTTGAGATTGACTCCTTCCTCTGGAAGTTGGTCAAGCTGGGAGGTAGTTTGCGGTTGGTTATACGCATCAATCTCTGCGTCATCCATGCCCTCACCACTAAATAACTCATTGATCGCCTCGCGCTCCATTAATTCCTCTGGGTACTCGGGCTGATAACCGTCGCCATCGATGTACTGGTACTTGACCGGCAGATCCGCAACGTCAATGACCTGGTTAGGAAACAAAATCCCTAACCGCTCGACAAGATTGGATAATTCACGCACGTTTCCCGGCCAATCATGGGCCATCAGTGACTGCATAGCTTGATCAGTCAATTTCATTGACTGACAGGCAGCGGAACTCATTCGAGAAATAAGTTCTTGTAACAAAAGGGGAATATCTTCAGCACGTTGTTTTAATGAAGGTGTTTCAATAGGAAAAACATTGAGGCGATAAAAAAGGTCCTCGCGGAATTTCTCTGCCGCAACCATGTCTTCCAAATTGCGATGGGTGGCAGCCACGATTCGGACATTACAGCGCACTGTTTTACTACTACCCACCCGCTCAAAACTGCGTTCCTGAAGGACCCGCAACAACTTCACTTGCATTTGCAGCGGCATATCGCCAATTTCGTCAAGGAATAACGTGCCCCCTTCAGCAAGCTCAAAACGTCCTTTGCGACTGCTCACCGCGCCGGTAAAGGCGCCTTTTTCATGACCAAATAGTTCTGACTCAAGCAAGTCTCCGGGAATCGCACCGCAATTCACCGGCACAAAGGGACCATTTTTCCGTTCAGATAAAAAATGCAGATTACGCGCTACCACCTCTTTACCGGTACCAGATTCCCCCATCACCAATACGTTGGCATCCGTCGGGGCAACTTTCTCTATCATGGTTCTAACTGCCTGCATCGCGGCACTTTTACCGACTAAAGAGCGGAACAGCTTGGTTTTTCCGCTGGGCGCCTTACCCGGAGCGAGACGCGCGTATTGTTCACAGCGATGCAACATATTGGTCAGCGCGGGATAGGTTATTTGAGACGGTATAGCCCCTACTAAATTACCCGGAGCCTGTTCATTTACCTCCGCTCCTATCATCACAAACGGGACAGCAGGGAACTGTTTCACCAACGCCATTACAGCTTCGTTATCAGAAGCGTCAATAAACACCGCTTTGAAGGTATACCGGGGGAGTATGCCAGGTGCATCATTAACGCCACTACTCAGGCAGTTTTCACCTAAAAAGGAAAGTATGGTTTGCAAGCTGGTGATTTGCTCTGCCTGCTGGCTTATTACAAGAACGTCGCTCATTAACTACCTGAACCAGTAAAGGATTTTATTATTATCAATTGATTGTAACCCGTCATGCTATTGACGCAACTGACTGACAGCGTCAAATTTTCCAACTGCTACTTTTATAATCAATTTTTACCCAAAAGTCAGATTACAGACAGAAAAAAAGCGCCGTTTGGCGCTTTTAGCTTAGTAATGCCAGGACCTGGCCTTGTTGCTGATTAGCCTGCGCCTGCACACTCAATGATGACTGAGATAACACATCCGCGGCTGCTTGCTCTGACGCGGCCTGGGCGTAATCTGTGTCTTGCAAGCGACTGCGAGCGGCGGCGGCATTGACTTCCTGATTAGACAAATTACGCGCAGCTGATTCGAATTGGTTTTGGGTTGCACCGAACTCGGCCCGCGCTGCACCGACAAACTCAACAGCAGCATCGGCGGCCTGTAACGCCTCTTCTACGCTGCCGGGTTGAGTGATATCAATATTCAAAATATCATCCAACTGACCCGCCACATCCTGAGTGTTGACACCGATAGTTTGCCCTGCTGATGCCCCCACCTGGAAGTTAAGTGAGCCGCTGTCACTTAGCAACGACTTGCCGTTGAACGAGGTTTGCTCGATGGTTTGACCGATATTGTCCTGCAGTTGACTGATCTCTTTCTGGATGGATTGCTTGTCTGCATCTGTGAGCAATCCATTACCGGCCTGAACGGTCAACTCGCGAATCCGATTAACATCGTCGCTGATACCACTCAAGCCACCTTCGGCAACCTGCGCCAAAGAAATTCCGTCATAGGCATTATTTACTGACTGTCGGTAGCCAGAAACTTCAGAGGTAAGACGGTCGATAATCTGCTGCGCCGCAGCACCGTCGGCCGCACTGTTAATCCGCTTACCCGACGCCAATTGTTCAAGCAGGCTTTCTTGCTTTTGTTGCACTTGAGACAACAATGAACCTGCGCCCTGCTGGGGATTAAAATCAATCATGCCTTTCTCCTCACCTATTTTTCGGGTGAAACTTCTCTATGTAAGTATAGCATGAAGGGCGGACATGATTAAATTCTAAGCACTCTACGCGCTGTATTACAGCCTATAACGAGGTATCAAATGAAATAACCAAACCAAATCAGCGATTGCGCCTTCTCTTCGCATAAAAACCTTTATGTTGCGCTTTCAACCACTTACCATCTAAGCTGCCTTAAAAGACACGCCCACAATTACTATGCTAAAAGATATACGCCTGCACCTCGATCCGGATGAAGTCACCCAGCAAGCTTTGGAAGCTGACCATGCATCCAGTATCCAACAGCGCTATGAGACAAACCTAAAGGCCTTTAGCGCCAACATCCCGAATCTGGCAGTGCAACTTAATCAACTGAGCGCGCAAAATATCTCGGTATTTTGTAATCGTGACGGCGCAGCTAACCTGGTCGATTTCGGTACAGGACGTACCTTATACGGACTGCACCCTTTTGATGAAGTCCAACAACATGTGCGCAATTGGATCGCCCACCCGTTATATATTGATCTAACGAGTGCCAGTGGCGAAGTCGATGATGGATTGAATTTGCAAGCCAGTCTCGACGCTATCTCAACCCGACCAGCGCTTGCTCAAAACGCCGGCACTTTGGTTGTACTTGGGTTGGGCGCCGGCTATCAGCTCACGCCTTTGTTAAAGCAGGCTCAGTGGCGACACATTATAATTTACGAACCAGAGTTACAGTATTTCAAAGGATCAGCATTGATGGCTGATTGGGGTGAAATTTTTGCGCTGGCACAACAGTCGCAAACCACACTATTTTTGCTTACCGGTCAGGACGGGCGTGACTTGGTCGCCAATATTGCAGAATTACAACAACATGATACCTGCAGCGGTTTTTATCTTTATAAGCACTACAACCACCCCGTGTTTGATGCATTGGAGCTCGATTTACGCCAACGCAGTTGGCAGCAAATCACGGAGACTGGATTACGCCTGAATATGGCCTTATCCGGCAGAGACTACAAACCCTATTGGACCATGTCGGTGGAACCTCACAACATGCCAGTGGTGAAAACAGATCAGCATCCACTGTTGGTAAAAAATCTTGCTGCGTTCCAACGTTATTTCCCAACCATCTACCAACAGTTTTGTGCGTATTCACCCAGTTATTGGCACCCGGTAAATCAACAAAATTCCATTAACCTGCTAGACCCAACCGATGGTGCGCTGCTTTATCAACAGCCAAAAAATGATGGCTTACTCAACAAGCAAAATTTTGTTTCCCACCCGAATAAAGATGGGTTGGTGTTGGGTTACACAGGCACTAAATTAAAAGACTATTTGCATTATCGCTATGTCGCTAAAACAGAGCAGATGCTGGACAACCTGCATGAAGCTCAGGGAAAGCTCCCGGAAAATATTAAATCTCTGATCATGTTCGGATTAGGCTGTGGTTATCAACTAGAGGCGTTACTGCAAGATCACCAGATTGACAAGCTATTCGTTTGCGAACCCAATCGAGACTTCTTTTATGCGTCGCTATTCGCCATTGATTGGGCCGCGATCATTGAGGATGTCGATAAACAGGACAAAAGGTTGTACATCAACGTCGGTGATGACGGTCAAAATTTGTTCCGAGACTTACTCCAGCAATTTTACGCCATCGGACCTTACAACCTCGCCAATACCTATTTTTACCAGAGTTACCATAATCCGCAACTCGAGCACGCCGTCGCAAATTTACGTGAGCAATTACAGGTAGTGATCAGTATGGGCGAGTATTTTGATCACGCCCGCTATGGCATTGCACATACCCGTGAGATGCTCAACCGCGGTACTCATTGTCTGGTCAGCCGCAAGCTACGTCCGATCCCCTACGATACCGCCGAAGTGCCTGTTTTTGTGGTTGGCAACGGGCCCTCGCTGGATGCCAGCATAGAGATGCTGAAAGAGTGGCGGCAACAGATTATTGTTATCTCCTGCGGTACCGCGTTAATGCCACTGTACAAAGCAGGAATCACGCCGGATTTTCATGCAGAAATAGAACAAAACCGTTCGACTTTTGACTGGTGTTCACGGGTCGGAGACTTTGACTTTCTAAAACAGATTACCCTTATTTCTTGCAATGGCATTCACCCTGATACCTGCGAACTGTTCAAAGATACGTTGATTGCATTTAAAGAGGGAGAGTCATCCACTGCATCTGCCACAGAGGTTCTGGGTAAAGGCAACTTTACTGAGCTTCAGTTCGCCTTCCCAACCGTTTCCAACCTTGTTATCAACCTTGCATGTGAAGTGGGTTTTACGCAGCTGTATTTGGTCGGGGTTGATTTGGGTTTTGTCGACGTTAAACATCACCATAGCAAACAGTCGGGTTACTACAATGATGATGGCGAAGAGTTGTATGACTATCAGGAAAAAAACAATACGGCGATTCGCACACCCGGTAATTTCCGTCCTTTTGTTAACACAAAGCATGAATTTAAAGTATCAAAAACCATTATTGAACAGGCGTTAGCCAAGCACCCCTCGGTAGAGTGTTTTAATACCAGTGATGGTGCCAAAGTCGCAGGCAGTACCCCCTTAAACAGTGACTTCGTGTTAATCACCTCATCACCAGAGCAACAAAATGCGGCACTACACTTTATTCGCCATAAAGCGTTCCAAGCCGTTGATAACTTCCAAAAATTTAAACAACGCTTTGACCAACGCTTTGTACCCGACGTCCTTGATCAGGAGTTTACCGACCTTCAGAATCTGGTACGCAACACAAAACCAAATGTTCAAGACATAGAAGCGTTGATCGAGTCACAAAAAACCATGCTGTTTGATTCATACCAAACCGGGCGTTCTTTATTGTTTTATCTGTTTTACGGCAGTATGAATTACACCAATGCGTTTTTATCTAAAGTCATTGCTTGTTCTGATAGCGAAACTGAACTGCAAACCGCTTTGGATATTTGGCTAGAGGCTTTAGACACAATTTCGTCGGATTATCAGCACAATCCTTGGGGGCTGGACCTTGCCTCGTCATTTGCCCATTTACGTAAGGGCAAGTTTCTCCATTCACAGCCCAACACGCACCATGTAGAGGTTATCCCTCATGCACTGTCAGGCACTGTGTTAGATAAAATGCTTCAACACACCAAACAAACAGCGCCGATAACGTCAAAGCGGGAGCGTGTGGTGCTGCTAGATGAATTGAATGACAATCTGGACAGGGCTCACCCCTTAGTTGACCGCGCAATCTTAATAAAAATAGGAGGATCCCTGTCACAATTAATGTCTCACCCCCTTCACGACAAAGCGGGTGCCACCAGCTTTTATTGGTATAGTTGGCAAGATCAACGACTTCCGATGCACTCGCCAGATGTTGCTGCAGGGCGAAGCCCGGTATTCAATCCGCAACAAGCGCCCGGCTTCTTATCCTTTCTGAGGAAGAATTTCGACTCGCCAATGCTGTACTTGCCCAAACTTGTCTTTGTTGAGCATGAGGATGGCGTGATGGTTGGGGCCGACAAGTTCGTGCCGATTCTAGAGCAACTCGACTGGGTACACGACTTCTATGACTATGACTTTTATGTCGCGATCCCACTATCCGGCACAACAGATGAAGATGTCGGTTATGACGCTCGTGGGATCAGAGGTAAACGTTATCAGCGACACCTGTTGCACAGTGACTTAATATTTTCTTACCCACTATCGGTGTTCACCGAACTGTATGGGAGTTCGTCTCCCTAATCTGGCCAATCCAAAAACGGAATAATGGTGATGTCTTGCCCTTTTACCTGAGCCGCAACGTCCTGCTTAATCTTATTGTTCTTATCCGCCAGTGACATAACGATATAGCGGGTTTCTTCTGGCAACATGTCGCACGCTGAGATAAGGGGCAAACCGATATCCAGTTCAGTAGGCGCTTGCCGATCTACCACCGCCGTTAAATGTTGTGGGCCTATGAGCCTGAGCAGAATCTGTCCGGTGCGCCCAAATCCATACAAAGCAGCAGGCTTTGGCAAACTTTTAAGCTCTTCAACCCAGCGTCGCAAGTGTGCTGTTACCCACACAGTATCTGGCGCTGTAGGACCGGGAACAGGGCTAAGCAAAGATTGACTGTAGCACTGGTTTGCAGCCCCACCGCCTTGTAATAAACGTTTGTACATCGCCTGATAGCGACCAGCGACAACGAAATAACCAAACCTGCTGATAGTATCTTGATGAATCGTGTGTCTTGTCCACTCAACACCGTGCAGCAGTACGTTAGCAATCTCGTTGGCAAGTGTTTCACTATTTACGACGCTGGCTAACCGACCATTTTTGCCATCTATGATCATGTCTGCGTTACCGCCGATGTCAAAGGCCACAACAGGCGTGCCACAAGCCAGTGACTCCATGACCATATTGGACAAATTTTCCTGCTCACTGGGCAATATAAGCATTTTGCAATGACTCAAAAGTTGACGAATCTGGACGTTGTCCAAAACAGGTAAGTTAATACAATCGATGTTACCTACCCGAGATTCAAAATAGTCGCGATTACCGAAAGTCACGATGCGTACATCTTGCTGAAGCTGAGCCTGTGAGAACGCCGACTGCAAATGTTTATAGCCTTTTCGAGGATCCTGTGTGCCATTAATTGCGCCGAATAACACCAGTGGTTTATCGACCGGCACGCCAAAATCCAAGAGGATGTCAGCATTATCATCAGGGAAAAAACACTGGGGATCGATAGGGTTTGGCAGTGTGCAAATGTCAGTCTCGCTGAGCAGGTTACTCAATCTCGCCTGCTCCGTTATCCATCGGCTCAAGCCAACAACCATGATCGGCATTTTATGGCGAAACAGCGCCGCTTTCCTGTGCCAGTTGTGTTGCAATATGTCACGCAGCGGTAAACGCTGCCGCTGATAATCTGATTGGTTGAAAAGATGGCACTCAGAGCATGCCTGCCTGAACTGTTCGCAGCCTTGGGTATAATGACAGCCGGCGGTAAATAACCACATGTCATGCAATGAAAAAACCAGTGGCTTTTGCACTGCCTGAAGGTCTTCGATACTGATAAATCCATCAGCCAGCCAATGCAGATGTACCACATCTGCGTCACTTTGATTGATGTATTCAACTAAATTAGCATGACTCACAGTATTGCAAGAGAACAAACTATGTGGCCGCTGCTGCGCTGCAAGCACAGGTAACGCTTCATAGAAGCGTGCTTCGGACATATCAACTTGAGCAACCGCTGAATGACAATGCAGAAATTCAGATTCAACACCTGCCGCATTTAACGCTTCAAATAAACGAAATGCAGCTCGCGCCGCACCACCAAGATGTTGATATGTATTTACGATTAGAACTTTCAAGCATCTACCGTTTATTTTGACTAAGAGACCTGCGACGAAAACTAAAGTAAATCCTGCTGTTGTCCGATACACTGGCAGTGCTTCGTAATTTGATCCCAGCGAATTACGATGCGCGATTTTATGATGTTTATACTCGATACTTGGGGAAGATTAAACTGTTATGAATTTTTGGTTGGCCTCTTTTCCTAAAACCGGCAACACCTTTTTTCGATTCGTTATAGCCAATTATATTAACAATCACCTGTTAAAAGACGCTGAAATCAACTTCCATAATCTTGGCCTATGGATGCCGGAAGAGGACACGCCGAGCGAGCATCAAGCTTGGCAATATGGGGAGATTTTCCCCAAGTTGGTAAAAACTCATGCCCTCCCTAAACAAAAGCATAAAACTGACAGCAAAGTCGTGTACATCATGCGCGACCCAAGAGACACCATGCTGTCCTTTTACCACTATGCCCGGGCCAGCAAAAAATTTGCCTTCGAAGGTAGCTTGGAAGACTTTGTTAATCACCCCAACTGGGGGATGCCTGCCTACACTAAGCATATAGCACATTGGTTGAAGGTTGCAGCAGTGGTCTGCCGCTATGAATCACTTATGACGTCACCAGCAGAGACCTTTGTTCAATGCTTTTCAGCACTGCAATTACGTGCCGATAAGGAGAAACTCGCCCTTGCCATTGAACAATCTCAACCAGACCGAATGCGCGAGATTGAACTCGCCAAATCCAGACCGGGGCACAGCGAAAACTTTAAGCAGGAATTTGTCTTCGTTCGCAACGCGACAACGGCCCAATGGAAAACAGAGATGGCGCCGGATACCGCAGACCTGATAATGTCGCTGGCTAGTAATGAGGTGCGGAAAATTTATGCCTGATTCAAATCAACAACTTTTTGACAAAGATGGTTATGTGATTCTCAAGAACATCATCAATCGTCGCACCCTGGGCAAACTTAAGCGACAGTTAAATAATGAAGTGAAGCATCTGCGCGGCAGTTATGATGCTGAACAAGATAAAATGACCCAATGGTGTCTTCCCCATCGTCTCGATAACGGCGTCTTGTATGACACCTACCAGCGATACCCCTACATGCGGCCATTGGCAGAGCACAATAAGATTACCGATTTTATTCAACAGCGCTTTAACAGCGGCGTTTACCTGTACGTCAGCAGTTATTTATTCAAACCCCCGGGTAGTGATAATCAGGTACCTTGGCATCAGGATTTTCTGAGTCAACCAGACAAACACGACAAAATTGTTGTATGGATAGCATTGGATAATATGCGACGCAGTAACGGTTGTATCAAGGTGATACCGGGTTCACATACGGGTGGTTTTAGACAATTTACCAAAACAGCAGGCGCTACTCATCACTCAAGTATTGAATTAACCCAAGAGGATGAAGCTAATGTCCGTTATGTAGAAATGCAAGCCGGCGATGCATTGGTGTTTTCCAATTATTTAATTCATTCCAGTGAGCAAAATGACAGCGCAGATTACCGACGCGCCGCACGTTTTGTCTATGCCAGCTCAGATCATTTGGTGATGCCCAGATGTTCGCCAATCATCATTAAAGAGGCCAGTCGTTGAGTATGTCCACAATGCAGAAACCTGTGGTGCTTCAGTTTCCCGTCAATGATGTGTGTAATTCAAAGTGCCAGATGTGCAATATCTGGGAAAATAAAAAATCCACTGACATCACGCCTGAGCGCGTGCGCGATGGGTTTCAGTCCTCACTATTTAGTGAAGTAACCAGTGTCGGTATTAACGGTGGTGAACCCACGCTACGAGAAGATCTGCCCGCACTGGTGGATGCCATGTTTGATGGACTGGGTAAACTCAAAGAAATCACGTTGATCACCAACGGTTATAAAACCGCCCAAGTGGTTGAGCGAGTATTGCAGGTTGCCGAGGTGTGTCATTTCCGCGGTGCTTCGTTAAATGTGATGGTCTCTCTGGATGGATACGGGCAGGTTCATGACGATGTTCGTCGGCGCAGCGATTATTTTTCCCGCAGCACAGCCACCATCGAACAACTGCGCCATCACCCCAACATATCTGGGCTAAGTGTTGCTTGTACTGTGATAAAAGAAAATGTGTTTGCCTTAGCAGACTTGCTCGACTATTGCATTGTGCAAGACCTGGCGGTGAAATTTCGTTTAGGAATACCTCACAAGCGTCTGTATACACTAGACAAAGAAGACACCTATCTATTCTCCAGTCAGGAAAAGTATGAACTGGCAGAGTTTATTCATGGCCTGTTGCGGCATTATGAGAAAGCGCCGAAACAACGCTATTTCTACCAATCATTGATAGAACAATTGGTAAACAATGCCCCGCGCAAAGCCGGTTGTTTATGGCAACACAAAGGCGCTACTGTTACCCACAAGGGTGAATTAGCTTATTGTGCCGTCAAAAGTCCTGTTGTCGTCAATGACATCAGCGCTGAGGATCCACTCAATGCGTATTTCGACGGTGAGCCTATTTTGCAGCAAATTCGCGCACAAGACTGTGCCGATTGTCATCATGACTATTTAGATGAGGTACCCGAGAAGCCCGCAACGTCCTGGATCACGAAATCATTATTAAAATTTGATTGGTATCGAAAAGCTAAGCAGCGGGCGGAGTATAAACAACACTATCAACAACTTCTTACCACGGTGAGCCGCCCTCTGGACCATAAAGCGATACTGATTTGTGGTTGGTATGGCACTGAAACACTTGGCGACAAAGCGATATTGGGCGGCATATTGGATGAATTATTACACCAACAAGCAACCGACGCGCGAATCTATCTGTGCAGTTTGTTTCCTTATGTATCTGAACAAACCCAAGCTCAGATGCCAGAACTGCAAAATATCACCTTGGTTGATGTTGAACAGGCGCTGAGCATAGTCGATCAAGTAGACACCCTCATATTTGGCGGTGGACCGGTTATGACCACGCCGCCTATCGTTGAAATGGCCGCGCTGTTCACCCGAGCTCGCCAAGCCGGGAAAAACACCGTGGTCGCCGGGTGCGGGGTCGGCCCACTGGGCGAACCTTCACTGACACCTTACGTAAAGCAAGTGTTAGATAACGCCAAAGTCAAAATATACCGCGACAACAATTCAGCTCAGATTGCACAACAACTGGGTGTTAGCGCCAATAACGCCACTGTCAGCCACGACCCAGCTTTCTTATGGCTCGATAAATACCGCCCTATTCCCACTGTAAAGACCAACGAAAAGCGGGTTTTACTTCTGGGTCTCAGAGAGCCGCCAAACAGTGAATACGGCGCTCACCTTGATGCTAAGCAGTCGGCGCAATTACGCCATCGCTTTGATACAACCATTTTGGATGCCTTGATTCACTTGTGTGAGCAAGATAGTCAGTGGGAAATTCTGCCGATACCCATGTGCACAAACCATATCGGTAACGATGACCGCTGGTATTATCGTGAGTTATTTCGTGGCAATCGATTATTAAAAGACCGCGTCAATATGCAGTTCCTATATCAGGAATTAAAACCCAGTGATTACTTGTTAGCTTTCAGTTGTGCAGACGTATGCTTAACGATGCGTTTCCATTCACTGGTGTTTTCGTTGGCGTGCAACAAGCCGAGCGTCGCAATTGACTACACGTTTGGAAAAGGTAAAGTTGCTGCATTGGCAGGCAATGCTGGGATTGCACAACGAGATATAAGTCAATTAAGCAGCGACTGGCTGGTCACCGAGATTCAAAACGCAAAGGTGCCTGACTACCCGAAACAAGACACGTTTAAGCAGCAATTTCGCGCTGCGATGAACAACACATAAGAGAACACTATGCTGTCAAAAATCAAATCCTTGTTTACCGGCTCAAAAGAAGCTCCTGAACAAACCTTGGCCAATCAGGTAAAAGCGTCTGCGGCAAAGACCCTTGTCATTTACGGTGCGGGAGACATAGGCAAGCGCTTACTACCACTGCTACGTTCACAATATCCCGAGGTTGATATCGTCGCCGTGGTTGATCGCCGAGCCAAATACTCCGCGTTTAAATTAGCCGGAGTAGAGGTTCTACCTGCCGAGAGCATCGCAACAATTGACTGTGATGCCATCGTTATTGCCTCAGTGGCATTTCTTGATGAAATCATTCCTTTTGTTCGACAACAGACAGCCGGTAAAGCAACCCAAATTATTTCGGTGTGATCAATGCTTGCCACTGTGGAACAGACAAGTACAGATAATCTGCGATGACGGCTTTGCCGCTGTTATCTAAAGCATTAAAGATTTCCCGGTAGAATCGTTCGCTGAACACGAAGACAAACACATCTTCGGCTTTTTCATTTAATAGCTTGTCTGGAGAATGGACTTCTAACTCCCGTTCGGCGCAGCGTTTCTTACTGCCGGCTTGAGATTTATCGACCAGATAATCCAGCTCAAACGGCAAGTGACTCGCAACCTGTTCAAAAAACTCTCCCGCGCCCCAACCAATGACACGTCGCCCCGCTATTTTATCTAGCAAGGTATCACGTGCTGATGGCTGTTGCTCTAGCGCCCTGACAAAGCGTTGAAACGGATCATACAAAGCGTGAATTGCCCTGGATTGTGCCATCTCTTGAAGAAAACTCACATTTTCACTGATAACACACTCGGTCGCGCGGGGATCATCAGCACGAACAAAGGTTGATATACAGTCAGTGAGTAACTCGCCACTACTCCAGGGTATGATTTCCTGTGCAATGCAGCACAATCCGTGCATCTGGCAGTACTCCCTGAATAACGCAGCAGACATTTTACCCCGCCACCCTTTGGTTGACGCACGAAGGGACGGCTCAACACTCAAAAGGTTAGAGTGATGGAAAACACCAATCCCCCCTTTAGCAAGTTTGTCCGCTAACTGTGAAAGGTAACCCTTCAAAACCTCGCTATCACAGTGCACCAAGGAGTCCCAACTAAAGGCAAAGTCGATACTACCTGAGGCAATAGCGTCCAACGATGTGCCGTCATTTTCCACGAATTCGGCGTGCTCGACCTCGTCAAATCGCTCCTTGCAATACTGCACACACTTGGCTGTGACATCTACACCGCGGTACTGCTGACATTGCGGGAGCAGGTACTGGGTGCAACGGCCGAAACCCGGGGCAATTTCCAGAATCGACCTGGCAGGAAGAAACGCTGCAATTCGTGGCAACAATCCTCGATGCCATAGCAGTTGTGTCGTTGCCCAACCGCTGGACCACTCATCGCCGGCTAAATCCCAGTGATAAGTTCCCCACATAGTTCGATTTTCTGATGCAGATGCCATACTATTATCCTTCTATTCTGTGATTCCTTATCGGCGTGTTAATGGGTTACTTTACTCTCTTAATATCAAGTAATTAGCGTAAATGCCGATAGGTTCATTCAGTTGTTGGCGTTTTTACATTGAGGTGAGCCTTGCGCTTTATATATCTTGTTCAGGGTCAGGCGAGTTTGGTTCAACATTTTCTGCACCTCGCTGAGCGTCGTAATGCGGACGCAATTTTTCTTACTTACGATAAGCCTATTGAACAAGCCATTTATTTTCCTAAGTCGACATGGGCTGAGGGGCGTAATCGCCTGCTACAGGAAGTCGAGTCTCTCTCAATGGACTACGACTATCTCATTTACGCCGATGACGATGCCCATTTCTATGTAGGTGATTGGGACAAGTTTGAACAAGGCTTGGCAGAATTTAAACCAGCCATAGGCGTACCGGTAGTCGACAGGACCGCCAATACGGTGCTGCCCTATCCGCTATTTCAGGCGCAAGTGTTCTCAACCAATGATGAACAACTAATGGCAATTCGTAAAGATATCGTTAAGCAAGGTCGAATTCTGCCCTATCAAACGCAATTTGACCAAATCCACTGGTGGGCTACCTGTTATTTACAACAGAAACTTATTCAGGGCTTTTACCCAAACGATGTAATCCAATTTAACTTTTGCAGAATCAATAACCTCGAACATGATCGCTATGAAGTACAGAATGACAGTCTGCCCACTTATCGGGGCACGATAGACGATTATTTAACGCAGAATTATCCAGCAAAATTCGCTAAATCTAATCCCGCACAATCGAAGCTCAAATTAGCGCTTCGGTCATTACAATGGGGGATAACACGCTGGCGAAAAGGCAGAATATTGTCTTGGCGGGCGCTTTTCCAGCATGTCAGCTCTATACTCAGCAACCGGCGTTACACAAATGAAAGCGAGCTCGCCGACAAGATTAGCCCTCAGACCCCATATGTTATGTATGGATTTGGCGAAATTGGGCAGCGTGTTTTAAAACAATTGGGGAGCGCTGGGCAGTTGGCGCTTGTGGTTGATAAATCAGCGATCGTGCAAAGTTATCAAAAGTGCGGCATCAAGGTGCATTCGCCAGCCAGACTGAGTGATTATCGTAATCACCTTATCATTATCGCCACACATAAATTTCGCGATGAAATTGAAGCTTACCTTGTTCACCAACTCGGCATACCGAAAGCCAATCTTCTATTTTTGCGCTAACTCGCACGTACATTTTCCTGGTGTTTGACAAACCATTGATAGGCATCGTTCAGGCCCTGCTGCAAGGAGTAAGAATGATGCCATCCCAATCTATGCAGCTTGTTTACGTCTAACAATTTTCTTGGCGCTCCATCAGGTTTGGACGAATCAAAAACGATGTCGCCTTCAAAACCTGTCACTGTGGCTATCTCTTTAACGAGTTCTTTAATAGTACAATCAGTACCGGTACCCACATTAATGTGGCTCTCCATCGGTCGAGTCAGCGCCTGATAGCGAGTGTGAGATAGCTCCATGATATAGATACTGGCATCAGCCATGTCATCAACATGCAGAAACTCCCGTCTCGGGCTACCCGAACCCCATACAGTCACCTGTTTTAACTGCATTTGCTTGGCCTCATGGAAACGCGCCAACAATGCCGGAATAACATGGGCATTCTCCGGGTGATAGTTATCACCGGGACCGTATAGGTTGGTCGGCATGACAGCGCGATAATCAGTACCAAACTGGCGATTATACGATTCACACAGTTTCAATCCGGCAATCTTTGCCAGAGCATAGGGTTCATTGGTCGGTTCTAAGTACCCGGTTAATAACGCAGACTCGGCGATAGGTTGTTGCGCTAACCTTGGGTAAATACAACTGGAACCAAGGAACAGCAGCTTTTGAATACCGTGTCGATAAGCCGCATGAATCACGTTAGTTTGAATCATTAAATTCTGGTACATAAAGTCGGCCGGATAGGCGTTATTCGCATGAATACCCCCCACTTTTGCTGCCGCCAGGTAGATTTCATCCAACTTAGTAGAGGCGAAAAAGTCATCAACCGCCTGCTGGCAGGTTAAATCAAGCTCGCTTCTTGTTCGGGTCACCAAGGTAAGGTCATCCCGTTGCGACAGCTTTCTTACCAGCGCAGCGCCGACCATGCCTTTATGCCCTGCTATAAATACCTTTTTGGTCATCTCAATATCCGAAAGATTACTCTTTAAAAACAGAGACTTGATAGCCATGCTGGCGCAATAGCGCGTTGCGTTTTGCCTGCTCAAGATCCTCCGCAATCATCTCTGCACATAACGCTTCAACACTGGTGCTTGCTTCCCAGCCTAGTTTTTCGCGAGCTTTTGACGGATCGCCTAACAGGGTTTGCACTTCCGCTGGTCTGAAGTATCTGGGATCAACTTTAACAATCACATCCCCAACCTTGACTGCTGGTGCCAAATGCTGCTCGGCGCTTACCACTGTCGCTCGCTCCTCAACACCCTCACCGCTAAACTCAAGGACTATGCCAGCTTCTTTAGCTGCCAGAGTGACAAAATCCCGTACTGACTTTTGCCGGCCAGTGGCAATAACAAAATCATCTGGTTGATCTTGTTGAAGCATCAACCATTGCATTTTTACGTAATCTTTGGCGTGTCCCCAGTCCCGAAGTGCATCTAGGTTGCCGAGGTAAAGGCAGTCCTCCAGTCCCTGGGCAATATTGGCGATGCCCCGGGTAATTTTTCTGGTGACGAAAGTCTCACCTCTTCGCGGCGACTCATGATTAAACAGAATACCGTTACATGCATATATCCCGTAGGCTTCACGATAGTTCACCGCAATCCAATATGCATACAGCTTTGCCACCGCATACGGTGAACGAGGATAAAAAGGGGTGGTTTCTGATTGAGGTGTCTGTTGAACCAACCCGTATAGTTCTGAGGTGGACGCTTGATAATACTTAGTTTTCTTCTCCAGACCGAGAAAACGTATAGCTTCCAATAGTCGTAACGCCCCTAGGGCATCAACATCAGCTGTGTATTCTGGTGAATCAAAAGACACAGCAACATGGGATTGAGCGCCAAGATTATATATCTCATCCGGTTGAACTTCTGCAATGATACGGGTGAGATTAGACGAGTCAGTCAAATCACCATAATGGAGGCGAAAGCGGGCATTCTCAGTTTGTGGATTCTGATAAATGTGGTCGACCCGTTCTGTATTCAAGCTCGACGCACGACGCTTAATACCGTGCACCTCATAGCCTTTCTCCAGCAACAACTCTGCCAGATATGACCCATCCTGGCCTGTAACTCCGGTAATTAACGCTTTTTTCATATTTGTTCCGTTATTGATTTTTTTATGCGCTTACGGGCGTGTCATTTTTACACTCTACCCCGTGCCATTGAACTCTGGCAAGCGTCGGTGACGGTCAACAGGCTAGTTGCAAAACTGTCACAAACCTGTGCTGTGGAAACCTGACACTGAGGCGTTGATAGATTGCATCTGCTGAACCGATTGAACCGATCATCACCGGCGTCTTAGCCGGAAGTATTGTTAGCCTGTCTGCCAGCGATTGATCATCACGACAGTGTTGAATGTCATTAACCCCCAAACGTGTAAGGCTGACGTATAATTGTTCTGCCACAACACCGTCGCCAAACACCACCCAATTTGCTGTACCCAGTTGATTCACAGCACACTCAATTCGCTTGTTCGCGAGCCGAAGGATATGCTGATTGGCGCGTTCAGGGTCACTCCATGAGGTAGTTACAGGATCTTTGGTCAGTTTAACCCAATGTTTGAACACTGCATTAAAACGTAAACCCAGTGCCGGTAGTACATCAGTAGAATGCTTGATTACCTTCAGCAAATAGCGATACACCCGATCTACATCGTCTATGTTTTGACTGGCACGTTCAGCGTTGTCATCCAGGGTCATGGATGCTGAACTGCGAAAGTAGACATAGCCGATATCACTGCTGGTTGAGAACACCGCTGACTTTTCGGTTAGCGTGAATAACAGGCAACTGAACAGAAAGTCTTCCAGCATATTGACCTTGGGTAAGTCAGCGTAAACGCGATACAACTGACGGACCAGGTCGGCTTCCATCACTTTATTAACACCAATGTGCCAAATGAAGCTGACTGGCTGCATAGCCAAGTTTTCTAACAGATGTTGGCCGGTTACCCCAGTGCATTGAGGTAAAAAATGTGATTTATCCCGCTCTTGATGTTGCTCATCACCTTGTTCCCTGACCGAAAACATAAAAACCTTATTAGCACTGCCCTGCAGATGCATAACCGCCGTGTCGTAAATGTGGTTCTCAATCCAATCGTCGGCATCCAGATTAACCAGATACTGTCCTTTAGCTGCCTGCGCACCGGTTTTCCTCGCCTCTGCCAAACCTTTATTAAGTTCATGCCTGATCAATCGTACTTGTGGATAATCGGACAACACCTCGGCGCAATTACCCGGTGATGCATCATCTACCACAATAATTTCAGTTTGTGTCTGACATGTCAGCACGCTGTCGATAGCTCGGGCAAGGGTATCTTCACTGTTATAGACAGGAATGATCACACTTAATAAAACGTCGCTTTGCATCATCAAAGACTCATAAGTTCAAGATGCTCAATCGCCATCTGTTGTGCTTGTGTATTAATTTGTTTGGCAATTTCTTGCTTGTAAGCAAATGAACAAATAACAATCCTGCGAGCCCCTTGGGACAGTGCCGATGATAATGTCGTCAGGGCAAAACGGCCGTCTTCAGTGTGCGTTCGGGTATTCGCTTGGCGGTCAATAACATGCTCTATCTGTATATCCGTGTTTGCAATTAACGCCGCAAATTCGACAAAAAACTGACCGGCCCCGTATACCGAAAACACTTTCCAGCCGTGTGCATTTACAGCATTTAGCAAAGCTTTTGCCTGTTGCTGAGTCATACTGGCCGTCAGGTTTAACTGCTGTAAAAAGTAATTAGCCTGAGTAAGGCTGACAATCGCTTGTGGCCAATGAACCTGGGTCTCTAACCACTTAGGATATTGACTTAAGCGCGACAAAGCTTCCGTGTTGCCAAGTTCACCAATGAGGTCGCACTGAGTTTGATCGATTATTGGATAATCCCGTTCAGCCCCGAAGTTATCCTGATGACGCAGTTGCGTAAATATCTGAGCCTCGGGGTAGGTGGGCATTAACAGATAGCGTGCCAGAATTCCCTTCAGTCGGGAGGCCTCAAGGGGCTCTGAATCATGGCAGTGAACCCGCTCAAAATAAGCCAACACGCCGGCTTTAAAGTCTTCACATAAGGACTTATTAGCCGTCACGCCTTTACCCAGAATGGGCACTATCTCGCTGTTCTGTTCTGTATACCCAAGCGTGGAACCTTGCTCACCTAACATCAGGCTTTCGATACAATCTGGCGAACGAGCCAGAAACTCAGCAAGTCGCCATTGAGTATCGCCATGACTGATAAAGGCATGATACAAGGTCTGGTGGCTGAAGCGATGCATTCTTGCTGAGGAGGCCAACAACAGATTCAGTCCTGCATGTTGCTTCAAACAACGCTGCATATAGTGTTGGATACTGCCGCCTAAACCGAAATCTACCACACAAACCTGGCCGTAGTCGTCTATGCCCAGTTGCTTAATATAACGCTGAAAATAGTCCCGCTGCTGCAAAATATCCTGCTTGACCAGCTCCTGGCGCTGGCAACATTCGGTCCAAAATTGGTCATACTCAGATTGCAATTTAAAATCCGCAAATCGTTGGCTTGCATGGGCCTGATAATGACTCAAGTTCAACCCCAGTAATTGCGCGCAATCAGCCACTCTTAGGCGCCTGATTCGGGCTAACTGCTCGAGCAAGTCTGCCAACCAGTCTGGCGCCTGCACATCCACCGCCGGCCAAAACGTCGCATGACGTGACGCATAGCAATCTACAACCTTGATACGGCCGAGGTTGCGCTGTGCCAACCTTTGCTTAATCAGTGGCGTAAATAAGTAGGCCTCTCGCATTAAACAAACGATTTTGCTCAACCCTGCCTGCTCAGTCATGTCGATTACCCAATCGACAAAGCCGAGGAAAACAGGTCCCCAAACATAGGCCCCAATCGCGTACGCCGTGCTATGCCTATGCTCCGGCCCGAACGCAGCTGCCTGAAAACGCCATGCATAGTGTGCATCTTTCACACCGAAGGCTTGCTGTTCGAGGCGTTGAATATCGTCGTGCGGCAAGCCGGCGTTAACATGCCAGCTATGAATATGCTTTTGTTCAGGTCGCTGAACATCTGCAATAGTGTGGTCGCCGATATGCAACCAATATGGCTTGTCCCAACCTAATTGGTCTGCAACGAAATCAAATAATTCCCCGCTTCGCTTGGTCAGCCCCACTTGGCCAGAAACAAATAGCGGAATCTCCTTCAGCCAGTTAGCCTTATGGAAAAAGCAGTCTTGAATTTGCTGTGCGGATAAATACATATCACTGATAAAACAGACTGCAACACCCTGCTCAGATAAGCTGCTTACCAATGCCAGCATTTCACTGTTCAGCTGCCCTGAACTGCGCTCTTGATTTAATTCTGCCTGGCATAGCTGCGCTTGCTGCTCCGGAGTCAGGGGCGCCTGTGCATAAATGTCTTCTAGGCTGATATCACCGGCACGGGTCACTTGACGGGCTTTTTTCTCCCACGCCACCCGCAGATCTGCAAATGCGTCATTTTGTAACCCTTGTAGTGCAGTGCATCGACGATGGTAACCTTGGGCAAATAGCGCTGTGGGGCTATCGGTGTTACGAAATATCAGCGTATCAAACAGGTCAAACGACACGGTTTTTATCTTGTTTTCAACTATTTTTCGTTTTATTTGTGCAATCATTTGCCAGTCTGCTCTACGGTCTTAGGCTGCATTGGCCTAGGGTCAGCGCCATCAGGTGTCTTAAAATACAAGTCACAAGCTTATCACCTCTATTTGGGCGCCATGTTGATTGGCGTATTGATTAATGCGCTCTGCAATTTCAAAGCGAAATGCGTACGAGGCAATAACGAATCGTTGGCTGTTCGCCGCTAATGCCGGGGTCAGGCCCATAACCTCATAACCATGCAAAGTGTATTGACCTTTAAGCTCAGCCTGCCTGTCCACCAGTCGCTCTATCTGCAAACCATAATGGTGCAAATAGGGTAGTAACTGTTGGAAAAACTCCCCCGCACCGTACAGGGTAAATGATGTCCAGCCCATTTCCGCCACTTGTCGTGCCAGGCGTTCTGCTGCACTGGCAGTTCGCGCACTGATCAGTCCGGCTTTGATAAAATGAATATCCGCATCGATTAAGCTCGCTACCGCTTGTGGCCAATGTACAAAACCAAATTGATAATTAGGCTCGCTGTCAAACCGATGCAATGCGTTGGCAACACCTTCATTGCGCATCCAGTTGACCTGCTCTTCACTGATGACAGTGAATTGGTCATTCGCACCAAAATTATCCTCGTGCCAAACTTGTTTAAAGATCGCCGCTTCTTGCGCCGTTGGTCGCTGAATATAGCGGTTTAATATCGCGGCTGCCTGCTGTGCACTGACTGCGCCCCCCCCTTGCTCGTGAGCGCGCTGCATGAAACTCAAACAGCCGTGTAAGAAGGCCTCGGATAACGCCCCATTACGGGCAAGTGCAGGCTCTTGTTGCGCCACAATAGCCTCGCCCCGTCGTTGGTAACTGAGGGTCGTCCCTTGCGCACCAAGTAACAAGGCTTCAACACATTCGGGTGAACGACGAAACTTCTGACGCAAGTAGGATGGCGAACAGTGGGGACCGAAATACGCCGAAACCAGTGTATTGTGCTCGTAAATACGCTGGGAGCTGAATAGCAAAAGGTTGGCCCCTGCTCGCTTATTACAGGCTTGTTCCAGATGGTGTTGGATACTGCCACCATTGCCAAAATCGACCACACAAACCTGACTCAGATCACACTCGATCTGTTGATAAAAATAGTCACTGAGCAATTGGCGATGCTCTGCAACGTTGGCAGCGATGACAGACGAAAATTCGCTTAAGTACTGTAATAAGCCATTCAACACACTGTTGCCTTGGTGCATCAACTTTTCACAGTGGCGTAATTCATAGTCAGCATAGGCATCAAGTTGCACAGGTATAGAAACACCGAGCAGGTCGCAGACATTGGCAAGGGTAAGCCCACGGCGACGTTGCAGTCGCGCTAACAGTGATTCCAGCCAGTCTGGCTGTTGAACATCCACGGCACTCCAAAAGGTTGATTTGCGCGATGCTGATAAACTGGTGACGCTAAGTGCGTCTATTCCTCGCTGGACCAGCCGCTTTGCAATTACCGGTGTAAGGGTATGAGCATCACGCATCAGGCAAACGATTTTTTGTAGCTTAAGATTCAGGGCTGTATCTATGACCCAATCAGCAAACCCCATCAGGACCGGACCAAACACGCTAGCCCCGATGATGTGGGCGACCTTATATTCAGGTGGCGCATCAAACACACTACAAAGCTGGCGGGACACATTAGAGGCCACCCGGGTATTTTCCAGACTAAATTCCGCCTTGAACACCAGGTTAAGGGGCACGGCAGGCTCAGTACTGAACACTTCAATACCATGATGGCGAGCCATGGCACCATCAGCAACCGGGTTATCACCTATGTGTAGCCATTCCTGAGGGTCAATTTGCTGATGCTCAGCAACCCGTTTAAATAAATCCCCGCGCACCTTACTGGCGCGGTGCTCACAGGACACATATAGTGGCAACGCAGCGAGTGCCGGATAATGCTGAAAGAAGGTTTCACGTATTTGTGTTGCGCTCAGATACATATCTGAAATCAACAGCAACTGACATCCCTTTTGTTGCCATGCTAATAAGGTATCCAGTAGCTCGTCAGCGATTTGGCTAACTTGCTTTTCGATGGCTAACTCGCTGTTCAATAACAGCGTGACCTGCTCTGCCGAAAAGGGCATCTGTGCGTAAATCTCTTCCAGGGTAACTTCTCGGTCTGCCCGTTTTGCTCGCGCTTTTTGCTGGGCTACCTTGCGCAACTCAGCAAATTCAGCCGCCGTTAGCGCCAGCGGGATCTGATTGGCGACATTGGCATAAGCACGTTCCGCGATTTCTTCAGGTTGAGCGATATCTCTGAAAACCAGAGTATCGAATATATCTACCGAGACCCAGCGATACTGTTGCGTCGCTAACACATCGTTGAGGGCGTCAATCAAACGTTTCACTTACCCTTCCCTCATTAACTGTTCGATAAGATCTGCCACTTGTGCTGCGCTGTCACGCTGAGCCTGAGGCCGAAACAATAATGTCCGCAATTGCTGACGTGCGACCTGATAGTTATCTTGCGTCAGATTTTGGCTGATTGCCTTGCATAACTGCTCGAAGTTGGTGGGCTTATCACCCGGTGTATGCTGATGAAAACTCAGCATAAATCCACCATGGGTTGTCTCATAATGTTGCAGGTCATAAGCAAAAAAGATGATCGGCTTATCAACAAGTAAGTAATCAAAGTATACAGAGGAATAGTCGGTGATCAGCAAATCTGAGCGCCCCAGTAAAGGGTAAATGTCATCACTACTGGGATAAAATACGATGCTATTTGAGTATTCTTGCCGGTATTGAAACTGGTCCGTTTCAAGGCTATCGAAAAACGCATTGGCCCGTATAAAAGGATGCATTTTTATTACCAGCCGAATACGATTTTGTTGGCAGAATGCATTGAGTTTATCTAAATCGATAGGGTTATTGTCAAATGAATCGCTGCGCCAAGTCGGCATATAAATCACCGTACGGTAACCCGTTGCGGTTGCCCATTGGTCAATTGCGTGATTAGTAAGTGCTAACTCACCGAGTTCTTCTCTACGCTGAGTTAACACATCATTACGGGGATATCCTGTTTCAACAAATCGCTGAGTATCAAACACTGGCTCAAAACCCTGTTGCGTAACCCAGGATGAGGTGGATATGACGGCGTCATACTTTACTCGTTTGTAGTTCACCAGATGTCCAATCCGCTTTAGGGGTATGCCATGCCAAATCTGAATACGGCGAACACCTATTAAGCTGTTAATACACAGTGTCGTAATGGGGTTGTGGTCCATGACCACCACCGCACTGCGCAAGCAGACCCACACAAAACGCCAGCTGTTGATATCAACCACCGGGAACCCTGCCTGCCGCAATCGTATCGCCTGTTTGCCGGTAGGAGTCGCCACAACCATTTTGGCGTGACGGCGCATCAACTCAACGCCAGTCTGTTTGATATTCAAATCGACAAAGTCAGGGGCCAACAGCAGGATTTGATTGTTGTTTCTGAACAGCTTTTTAGTATGACGTTGCAACCAGCCTAACACCTTGGGTTTGATCTCTGCGATTGCTTTTTGCCACTTGTGCATACCCGGCGAAATCTGGCGGTAATCCGGATAGGGTGTGATCAAGCAGATTTTATTTTTTGGGATCCCCTGAGCCAAACACTGGCGATATATGGCTAAGCCATGATTTGGCGACAGAATAATCAGTTTATCAAAACTGTCAGGCGCTAATTCGCCGGCAGGTGTAATTCTGTCTCCTCGCTTGACGCTATCAACAAATCCGTTGAGCACCAGCTGGGCGTCTTTTTCGATCTCTCGGGCTAATTTTCCTGTCATCGGAGTAAAGGGCATGACACTGACACGTTGACCGGGCTTGCAGCCCATCTTTGCTATATCCATCGCTTCAATTACTCAATCAGCCGAGTATTAGATAAATCGGACAAAGACCAATCTTGCTGGGGGGTTCGCCAATCGCCGTAATGATTTGTCAAATAACCTTCAACGTCATCGGGGAGCATGATGGTGTAACCATTATGGTGAAGCTTATGGGTGCGCTTAAAATGGTGAGCAGGCATACGAATCATGCGCGATGACAGACAGTAATCCATCCAATCGTTGTCGATGTACTTCACAAAAAAGTCTAACAGTGGCCAATCATCAGGTTGGGAGACACAGGACAATTTAGCCGCCCGGAGGCTGCCTCTTTTCACCGCTCCCATGCTGACCGCGTTGACGTACCAATCCAACTGCCATTGCTGCGCCGTGAGTTCGCGCAACAGCTCACACAGTGCATCGCTATGACGTTGAAACTTATCACTGTCACCGGCATGCAGGGCAATATCTAAATCATCATCCCAGGCAATAAACGCCTGATCTCTGACGATTCCTAACAAGGTCCCCGCGTCGACATAGTGGCGATAACCCCGCTGAATCAGAAATTCGCTGACAATTCCCAGCAGCAGGTCACCGTTTTTGACCAAATTGACATCATCTCCAAAATGCCGTGGCTTGATCATTCTCGCAGGTAAGGTTTGCCAGGGGACTGTCACCTCAAGTTGGGCTAATTGCGCGGCGATTTGCTCACTGTACTCACTGGCAATCAGCACCCGACCGATCGCCAAATCATTAATCTGTTGCGGCCCGAAAACAGGTAACTGGCAAAAATCTGTACCTTGTTTGTCAGGATTATTATCGATAAAGCCCTGCACCTGATACTCGCCCTGACAATGACGCAAAGCAGATTTACCGGCTTCACTGGCACCGAAGATGACAACCTTGGTTTTATTCATAGGTCACCTGCCGGGTCAATTCTGAAAACAAGTTGTAGCCATCCCACACAGCAGAAAAGGCTAACGCCTGGCCTACCGGTACCAGTCGGTCAATTTTAGCCAGACTGCTAATCCACTGAGGGTCTGGACAAGGTCCAAAATAGCTCAGTGTTTGCAGTCCTTCATCAATATATTGACGCAGCTGTGCCTTTTCAGACAAGTTGACTATCTGAAAGAATCCGTCAGCACATAAACCGGTTTGAGCCTGAGTCACTCTGATTGCCGTCACCCGTTGGCGAAAAATCTGCTCGGCCTGTTGATTAGCCAGTAGCCATTGGCTCGCTAGCAGATGTTCGTTGGCGGCAGTCAGTTGTCGTGGCTGGGTTTCAGCCAATTGGTCAATCACTGCAAACAAATCTGCTTGCATCGTTTTCGCCCCCGTCCAGAACACCACCTGAGGCGAAGAGCAGGCCTGCTGTGCGTGAGGATAAACATCACGCCACAAACGTTCCGCCAACACAGGTAGCGAATCCGCCACCAGGCTATCACCATCAATCAGGCATGCCGACCAGCGATTTCCAAACGCAATGTCCCGGGTGGCTGGCTTAGCCGGCAACGCACGAATTGCCCGAACGCTATCGTCACCTCCCCAAATTACCCGTGCATCGGCAAGACAACTTAATTGCGCGCTTAGCGGGCTGTCTTTAGGGTATTCGACGAACAGGTTACGATCAGCAATAGCGCTAAATTCAGGACGTTGGAATAAGCCTTCAATAACCTGCAGCAACGCGGTTTTGACCGGATTGCTGGATTGACTGACCCGAACCAGATTGCAATTGCCCATTAACAGTGAACAACACCAACTGTAAGCAAACATACTATCAACGTTATTGGGCGTAATATGCAGTACATGTCCCAAGGCACTTAACTGACCCGCGGGCAAATGGCGCTTTAATTGCTGTGCAAGATTTGCCTCTCTCAACCAAAAGCCTAGCGCCGTTAATTCGCTATGCTGGCGTTGCGAAAGTAATACTTCACTGAATGCGTGACAAAATGCCAGCGTCACCGCATCAGCCACCGGCAAACAACGGTATTGCTGCCATTGGGATAGGTCTGAGGTAGGTTTAATCAGATATTCAGGCTGCATGGGTATCACTGCACCCTCGTAATTCGGTTTTAGGTAAACGGCCGGCAACACTGAAGTAGCGGCCTTTCCAGCCACACAAACAATCATCTTCACCATGCCACTGCCCCATGTCTTCAGTGAGCAGACTAAAACCAGGATAGCTGGTTGGCAGAATAGACATGACCTGAATTAATCCTGGAATACCTGCCGGAAGCGGTGCCAATGTATAGGGGTCGCGAATGATCACCTCACTACACGCAGGTACATGAAGGTGGCCTTGCTGGCACTGCACAAACACGCTCCCTACCTGCTCCGCCATTCCATAAAAGTTATGTACTTTGTCTACGCCTAACGTGGCTTTCGCCAATGACTGAAACTGATCATCATCAACCTGTTGATCCTGCAACTTTTTCCAGCCACCGCTATGAATAAGCACGCCTTCACTAAAGGGCAAGCTGCAACCTTCATCAGCCAACGCCTTAATTACATAGGCCCAGGCCATAAAGGTAAAACCGAACATTAATACCGGCTGGCCCTGATGTCGTTGAGCAAAGGCTTCAATGGCAGCCTTGTCCAACTGCATATTGTTATCCAAGGCATAGGTATGATCGCGGCCAAACGGCAACAGGCCCTGAATTCCCGCTCCCCTGGCACTGTATTGGTGCCTGTCTTTGAGGACCGAGGCAGAATCGAGAATCAACATAGGCAGTCGCTGACGACCAATAACCTGCTGCATAATACGCACTAAGGTGCGGGATTGTCGGCTAGCAGTCGCTTTATCCAGCGCCACGCGGGCTGGTTTTTGTCCGCTGGTACCGGAGCTTTGTAGCAACTTAAATACTTGGTTCTCAGGAATACTTTGCAGTGACATCATCTTGAATAAACGCACCGCCAAGTATGGGATTGCAGAGAAATCCTCCATATTGCCCGGGTGCTGAGTCATGATGTTCGCGTAGGGCACACAATGAGCCCGATGGTGTTGATGCAAAGCGTTTAAAAGAGGTAACAATTGGTCTCGTTTGCTGGCCTTGTCCAACCCAAATGGCGACATCTGACCGATCCAGTCGTCAAGTTGTTGGTTCAGCTTAGTCATTATTAAACCAATCTTGTAAACAGGGGTAATCCGGCTTGCCCGAAGATGTCAACGGAATCTGTTCGCGGGACTTAATCTTCACATAACCGGGGTGGATATTTAGTTCGCTGTGTAAGCACTGCGTTACCTTGTTTTTATCGGCACCAACACAGACAAGTTTAAGCAAATCATCCCCCATCAAGGCGTATGCCTTAAATCCGTTATGGGCAAGGATAGACTCAACATCAGCAAGATTAATGCGTTTTCCAAATAACTTAATAAAGCGCGATAAGCGACCCACAATGTAAAAGTCCCCCTGCACATCTCGCTTGGCCAGATCCCCTGTTGCTAAGGTTTGTTGTGGAACACAATCAGCAAGCTCAGACACACTGTGTGCGTAGCCACAAAACACATTGTCTCCTTCGTAGATTAATTCGCCGACCTGATCACTAGCCTCAATCGTGTTGCCTTCACTGTCGCGCAGCGAAAAGAATCCACCAGCAATGGCTTTGCCGATGGAATCAGGTTTTGCCAAAGGATCGGCATTCACCGACATCCTGGCTGTCGCTTCAGTTTGTCCATACATCACATAAAACTTTTTCTGATGCTGTCGCGCCCAGTTAGCAAAAGCGCAGACCAAATCAGGATTTAGCTTTCCCCCCGCTTGTGTCATGTAGCGAAGCGATGGGTAATCACGCTGTAAAAAACGTAATCTGTGCAGACATTCATATTGAAAGGGCACACCAGCGATACTGCTTATAGGTTGCTGCTTTAATATCTGCCAAAAGTCTGCCGAGGTCACACTGCCGTTAAATAATCGGACACTGGCCCCACAGTGCAAATGGCTGTTTAACACCGACAGTCCATAGACATAATGAAAAGGCAGTGTCGACAGAGCCGTATCGGCTTGCTCAATCTGCAATGATATTGCAATGGCACTCGCATTGCTGGCCAAATTAGCATCACTTAGTGCGACTTGTTTAGCGTTACCGGTACTGCCCGAGGTAGACACCAACAGGCGCAGTGAGGGCGCCAGCGTGTGACATTGCTGGACCGCAGGTAGCAACTGACCATCTGCATACAACCAGTTCGGCTGATATCGCTCGCGCAAGGTAGATATCTGCGCTGCGTTCTCAGGCTCCGCCAAGATAGCAACATGGCCGCCCTGCAAACATGCCAAATAAAAGGCCACATCTTGTTTGGTATTTGCAAATTGCAGCAGTATCAGCTGCCGAGCTCTCCCGAGCCGCTGCAACCACTGCTCGACCCACAACTGCAATTGCGCGTAAGTGTACTGTCCTTCGTCATCAATTAAGGCTGGTGCAGTTGAAAAGTCACTTAGGCGCTTAAAAAACATCAACTTAAAAGCTAATCTGATGCTGAGTGAGAATACTTTTGGCTTTTGCCACTGAGCTCATGTCTATAATTTCATCAGTGTCTAACATCACATCAAATTCACGTTCTAGGGCACCGATTAGCATCATATGCGCAGTAGAATCCCACTGCGGGATGGTGTTGTAAGTTAACTCATCCTTTACCATACCCGGCTCTATACCAAGTCCTTCACTGAAAGCTTTGACCAATTTTTCCTGATTCGTCATTTCATCACCTGTTTTTAGTTGCGTGACAGCAGTTGTTTGAGCATTGCCGTCGCCTGCTCATAGGCGGGCTTAGTTAATATCAGCTCACATACATCATGGTTGGAGTGGACTTTGTAGCCCAATTTAATATTGTAATTCATTGCAGCCTGGTTCGATGCTTTGACCACCGCTTTCAACTGACTGGCAGCTAGAGTGTTAAAGCAGTAATCGTTGATTAGCAACGTTGGCGCAAACGCGATGATGTTCTGTCGGTATGCCGGGTCGCCGATGTACAAACCCGGCTCTATAGTGGTCGCCTCATCCAGTTTACTGGCATATAAGGCTTTTATATTGGCACTGCCAATCGGGCGTGATTTGTACTCTATCACCCAATGGTGCTGAGCGGGATCACGCTGTACCTTGCTAAACCACGCATTTTGTTGTTCTACACTTATGGTTTGCTGAGACAGCATCTGCTGCCTGACAGGCTCACTGTTACGCCACTGACGAAGTTGTTCTAAGTCACTGCTTTGAATGGGTCGCAGCGTGACTGCATAGCCTTGCAACAACAGGTTATTCATACGCTAACGCCATGATTTGGGCTAATACCCGGGTGTTACCAGCCGCCAAATTCATTTGTTTGAGACGCTCGTGACACAAAGCTAACTGTTCATTTTGATGCCACAAATGACATACCCGCTCTGCAAGGCGATCTATGTTTGTTTGGCGCGAATCCTCTGACCAGCAAAGTCCTTGTGCCGTGGCCGCTTGTGTCGATGCATGCTGGTTATCTGCAACCGTCACCAGCAGTGCTGGTGTCTGGCAGGCAAAAAGCTCGAACTGTGTCGCACCTGCAGCAGCCACAGCCAACTTGGAATACACAAGAACATCAGCCATTTGCTGACAGTTATGAATATGCTGCACCTTTAGTTCTGTGTCTGCCAACCACGCCTGAAGTGCCGTTAAATGCGGATAAGCCGCACCGGTAATAACACGAATCGGCATCGACGCCTGACGTATTGTCAATGCTTTCAGCAATGGCAAGGTGATATTTGCCGTATCACTGCCCCCCATCATGATGGTCAAGGATGGCCGTTGCAGGAGGGGGACATCTGGGATAAGCCAAAAATCCCTGCGTAACAGTTGGTAATCAGGCCCCAGACACAGTTGTGCATCAGGCGCATACTGCTGGTAAAACCCTTTTTGCGCGGCCTGACTGCTGTTAATCACCAGATCAGCGTGTAAATTAATGGTCAGATTAGCATCATCAAAACAAACAAGTTTCGCCGACATTTGACGGCATCTAACGCGGTAGTCCTGACCAAATTGATAACCATCAAGGATCAGGACGTCGGTGGGTTCTACCCGCGCAGCGAGCCAATCCAGCTCGTCGGTTTCAGATAAACCGTCTGGCATTACCTCAATAGCGCCAACCCAGTCGTGACGTTGTCGGGCTAATTGTGTCGCTGCGGCGTTAAGTATAAAACGCACCGGGATACCTTCCTCATTCGCCGAATGAGCCAACGCGAGACAGCGCATCAAGTGTCCCAAACCAATGTCTGTGCCGGCAGCAACCCGAAATACCAGTGCCATCATTTACTCAATTAAATCCCAACTAAGTGGTGTTCCCTTCGGCACGCTTGCCTTGATACGCTTGCCGATCACCTGATCCCAATGCTTAGGTGCAAGACCAAAAGCCGGTCTTACGACTTTGATATTTTTACGGCTCAGGATGTCTCCCGCTTGCACATTGTCACTGATATAAATGCTTCGACGATACTGGCGTGCTTTTTCTTCAGCTTGTGCCCCACCATAGTGGACACTGCCCATTGCTTGCCATGCTCTGCGTGATTCCTTTACCAAACTCGCCAGTTGATCGGGCTCTAGCGAGAACGCTGCATCGACACCACCAGCCTGCCGGTCAAGCACAAAATGTTTTTCAATCACCGGCGCTCCCAGTGCGACGGCTGCCACGGATACACCGATACCGGCGGTGTGATCTGACAGCCCAACGGGTACACCAAACGCTTGGCGCATATGGCCAATCGTGTTGAGATGAGTATTGGTCGCCTCGGCAGGATAGGTGCTGGTGCATTTAAGTAAAATCAGTTCCTTACAGCCAGCCTGTTTGGCGGTATGCACAGCCAGTTCTATCTCACTCAGGGTCGCCATGCCGGTCGACATGATCAGTGGCTTACCTTTACTGGCCGCAGCACGTATCAGAGGAATATCGGTCAGTTCAAAAGACGCAATCTTAAAGCATGGCACGCCCAGTTCGTCTAAAAAGTCTACGGCCTGCTCATCGAAGGGGGAGCTAAACGCCTCCATTCCCAGGTCATTCGCCAGCCTGAACAACTCTGCGTGCCACTCGTAGGGTGTGGCGGCCTTCTGGTAAAGCTGATGAAGCTGTTCACCGTGCCAGAGACTGTCTTGTTCTTCAATCACAAACCCACGGGCGTTGACATCCAGAGTCATACTGTCCGCGGTATAGGTTTGTAGCTTTATCGCATCGGCCCCAGCGCGCGCCGCCGCATCGACCATTTGTTTTGCCAATTCAAAATCCTGACTGTGGTTTCCACTGAGCTCAGCAATAATGAACGGCGGCTCATCATCAGCTATTTTTCGCTTACCGATGTAGAATCCGCTCATGACATTCCTCCTAACAAAGCCTGAATATCATCAGCCAGTGTCTGCGCGCTGACAGGCGAATCATCTGGATCCGTCGCGAAGTCCGGCATGATGGAGCGTGGGTCTGTCTGACCACTGATTAATAAGGTCGTTGTGCCAACCGCACTTCCCAACGCTAACGCACTGCCTTTAGGGGCAACCACTAAATCAGCCACTTTCAATTGTGCCAGTGAATCAGCCACATCTTGGACCTCAGGTTCAATCAGTTCAGCGTGCCAACCCGCTTGATTTAGCAAGTCCACCAGCTGTTGTGCATAGGGGTAGCTGTGAACGGGGATCGATGCTTGTTGGCAGACCAGAATAATCTTATTTCCCTTGGCTCTGGCGCGTAAGGTCTCATCTGCTGCAACCTGAAGATTAAGCTGCATATCTATCGGTTCAAAACCGCAACAACTACGAAGATAAAACTCGCCAAAACCGTGATCCGGCACAAAGGTTCCTTCCCACCATGGGCTGAACCAGCGCGGCATTGCTGCAAAGCCGGATGCAATATACGCACTACTATCGTTCACGTAGTCCGCACTGAGCGTTTGTTTGCTGAACTGAGTGATCAGTTCATCAACACTGATACTCAGGAAATTACCTTCTACAGGTTCACCTGCATCTTTGAGAAATCGCGCCAGAAAACAGGGTAAGAATCCCAAATCCAGATTTATGATGCGCGAATACTGTTGACCCACAATCACTTCTGCCAAGCCCAGAAACGCTTCAAGCCCGGCAATAAAATCATCTGGCCATTGACCTTCTTCAGGCCCAAAAACATGACAAAAAGGTTCGGCGAGACGAAAAACATCTTTACCTTTTGCATAACTCAGCACATCTATTTGTGCATCAGGGTGTTGTTGCTTCAAATACCGCAATGCAGGTACGCCGATCGCGACGGATTCAGTCAGACCTGACATTTGAATTAACAAAATTTTACTCATGGCGTTCTGGTTGTTTATATGCCCGGTACATCAGCTCAGCACGCTGCCAATCTTCCTCTGTATCAATGTCCTGCACTAGATGGCGAGGAATTTTTATCGGCACAGAGTGAGTACCAAACATGGGTTTATCGGAAAAGTAATCACTGCATCGCCCCCAATAGAACTGACCTGCATCATGCAATCCCTCTGGCAAATCCTGAGAGCGTTTGTTGATAAATTCAGGGTACATGGGCACCACACCCTGCCCTTCCTCAACCAATGCTCGTTGCACCGGGAAGGGAAAACTGGTGACCGAAAAAGCGAACGCCTTAGTCTTGTCCTGTCGTAATTTGGTTAAGCCCTGCTGCAAATAGTCAGCCTGCAGAAATGGTGCTGTGGCATAAATACAACAAGCAAACTCAAAATCACCAAAGCGCGCCTGACATTCCCTGATGGCATGATTGGTGACTTTGCGGGTACCGGTAAAATCGTCGGACAACTCTGCCGGCCGGAAAAAGGGCACACTGGCACCATATTTTTTGGCTGTCTGTGCGACCTCTTCACTGTCGGTAGAGACAATGACGTGCTCAAACAGACCGCTTTGCAGCGCTACCTCTATGGAATAGGCTATTAGCGGTTTTCCGGCGAACCCTCGAATGTTTTTACCAGGAATGCGCTTACTGCCACCTCTGGCAGGGATAATGGCGATACTCACTGGAGCACCTCTCGCAGGCATGACACCACAGTATCTTGCTGTTGTTCGCTCAATTGAGGATGCAGAGGCAAGGTCAATGCACCAGCATAATAGTGCTCAGCCACGGGGAAGTCACCGCTAGCAAACCCCAGTTGGCGATAGTAGGGCTGCAGGTGAATTGGAATATAATGGACATTCACCCCCACGCCTTTGGCTTTGAGTGCATCAAAAATAACTTTGCGCTGGGCTGCAGCGACTTCAATCACATAAATGTGCCAGGCGCTGTTGTCGTCTGACAAGGGGCGTCGTAATGGGAGATCAGCCAATAATTGGTGATAGCGTAAAGCCAACGTCCGCCGACGCGCGATAAAACTGTCAAGCTTGCCCATCTGAGAAATACCCAGCGCAGCGTGCAAATCGCTCAAGCGGTAATTATAGCCAAGTGCAATTTGCTGATAGTACCAGTCACCCTCGGTTTCACCCTGCATTTGAACGGGGTCCCGGGTAATCCCATGGCGGGCAAAGTGCTGCAGTTTTTGCTGCAAGCCTGGCTGATTAGTCAGCACCGCCCCACCCTCAGCACTGGTGATGGATTTAACCGGATGAAAACTCAGCACCGTCATATCTGAATATTCGCAGCACCCGATCTTTTGGCCCTGATAGGTACCGCCAAGCGCATGACTGGCATCCTCAATAACAGCAAATTTATATTCCTGCGCTAGTCGGTTGATGCCCTGCATATCACAGCTCATGCCTGCAAAATGAACCACCACAATGGCCTTGGGAATCTGCTTGGCAAGACGAAGTTTATCCGCCAATGCCGAAACACACATGTTTCGGCTTACGGGATCTATATCAACAAAATCCACATCAGCCTGGCAGTAACGGGCACAATTTGCAGATGCGACAAAAGAATTGGGAGATGTCCATACCTGATCGCCAGGCCCGATTCCCAGTGCCAAACAAGCAATATGCAAGGCTGAAGTCCCGCTATTGACTGCCACCGCATATTGGCTTTGGCAGTAATCACTGAGCACCTGTTCAAACGCAGGTACCTGTTGACCCTGGGTTAAAAACTGATGCTTGAGTACATCAGTAACTGCATCGATATCCTGCTGATCGACGCTGTGTTTACCATAGGGGATCATAAGTCTTGTGCGTCCAGTTCCTGGAGTTCCTCAATACTAAGAAAATGCGGATTCGTGCCCGAGTGATACTCGAATCCCTCTTCTACCCGCGTTCCCGTCTCACCTTTTTTGTTGACGTCATATCGGACGTTCTTATCGAAAAAGGTGATTGAGGGCGCAATCACAAAGTGATCGTCAAATTCAAAGGAATGATGAGCAGTTTCTTCGGGCACCATAATTTCGTGGATTTTTTCCCCAGGGCGAATACCAATGATGCGATAGTTGCGATGACCACACATGGCTTCCACCAGGTCTGTAATACGAATAGACGGAATTTTCGGTACGAATATTTCACCGCCCTGCATTCGTTGAAAGTTATCGATAACGAACTCGACTCCTTGCTCCAGCGTAATCCAAAAGCGCGTCATTTTTTCATGAGTTACCGGCAGCTCAGTCTCACCCTTGGCCAACAATTCACGAAAGAAAGGTACCACTGAACCGCGAGAGCCGACCACATTGCCATAGCGGACCACCGCAAAGCGTGTGCCGTTGGCACCGGATATGTTATTGGCAGCAACGAAAATTTTATCCGACGCCAACTTTGTCGCACCATACAAATTGACCGGATTAGCAGCTTTATCTGTGGACAGCGCGATGACCTTGTCTACGCCTTCCTCAATCGCTGCTTCAATGACATTCTGCGCCCCCATGATATTGGTTTTTATACATTCCATCGGGTTGTATTCAGCGGCGGGAACTTGTTTTAGCGCCGCGGCATGCACCACAAAATCGACATCACGCATAGCAGTTTTTAGACGGTGCTTATCTCGCACATCACCGATGAAATATCGCATGCAGGGTTGGTTAAACAGCTTTTGCATATCAAACTGCTTTAACTCGTCACGGGAATACACGATCAGTTTTTTTGGCTTATAACGTTGCAGGATTTGCGCAATAAAGCGCTGGCCAAAGGAGCCGGTTCCACCGGTAATCAGAATAGTTTTATTATTAAACATGCGCAGTAATCCCATCAGTGACGACATAATGACACTCGCCGTCAGGCTGCAATAAATGTTCCAATAATAGATGGATGTGCCCAGATGTACATGAATATTCTAGGATTTTTTGTATTTTTTTATTGCTTTGCGGCTTTTCATTAAACCTGACAGCTGGCTTTCAGTTTGCTCAAACAGGCGAACTACTTTTTCCTGTAGAGACTGATTATAGGTCAATTGTTCGCGGGCAAAGGATTGATAGTCGGGATTATCTAACTGAGTAACCAGGGTTTGGACCAGTTTGTCACGCTCTACCACTTTGGCATTGAGCTGTTCGGCATCCAATTCATCTGCCATCAGCAAGTGCTCGATGGCAGCATTAATTGCGTTAATTTGGCTTACAATGTCTTGCGATTCACTCACACAACGGCCTGACGTTTTTGACGTTGAGCTTCATACGCTTCCTGTTTAGCTTGTTCAGGAATTTCGGCCCACGCATTTTTAATCGGTAACATCAGGTTAATCACTTCATCCATAATAGACAAGCTGTTCTGCACGCTCGCATCCGTCAGGCGTTCAGTCATGTAATTATACAGGGATGCCAGATTCTCTGCGACTTCACCCCCGGTTTCCATGTCCAACGTATCGCGTAAACTAACAATGATGGCAGTAGCGCGCGCCATATTCTGAGATTTACCTTCAAAGTCTTTACGCTCGATACACCCTTTGGCATAAGCCATTCTCTCCAATGCACCTTGCATCAGCAGCAAAGTGATTTTGTGGGGATCGGCGGTTGCAATCTCTTGTTTCAGATTACCTTTTTTATATGCGTTGATACCTTTAAGTGCCATTGTCTACCCCCTATACGTCTAAATCGAGCCCAGCGACGCCATTAACGCGTTGCCGGTTTGGTTTAACTGAGCGACCGTTTGGTCAAGAGAAATGTACTTTTTGCGTAAGTAATCCTCATAACTCAGCATTTGGAGCTCGAGACGTTCACGTTGATCAAGCAGTTCTTCCTTTTCAGACTTTACGGCGTTCTCACGGGTTGGTAGCAGACCATCAAAGGTGGTGTACTCTTTGACATAGTCATACAAACGTACTGCAATGCCCTGGTCTTCATCCGCAAACAACTTTGCGATCTCGTCAAAGTTCTCTTCCAGCGCCGTGTTTAATCTGTCGGCGCCGGTTTCTGAAGCAAACTCTGACGTTTCAGCAATTTCTAACTCACCATCATCGTTAAAGGTGATCCCCAGTTGATATAGAGACCCCAATGCTGATGAGTCTACCGCTGAACCAAGAATACGGCTCAACCCATCCTGAATACCGCGCACCATAAAGTCGCCGGCCAGCGCGCCATCTTCTTCAAGCTCCGACTCACCGTATCGGGTCAAAGTACCAATTTCTTTAACTAATCCGTTGTAATTATCCACAAAGTCACGGATCTTTTTCTCCAAGTCATCATTATCCGTGCCGACTTCAAGTGTTGAGCTGATAAACTCACCCAACGCATCTTTTGCAGATAGTTCTTTGGCTTCAAACTCCACGTTACCAATCACGTTGGTGAACTTGTTCGAGCTCGATTCCACTGCGATACCGTCTATATCAGCAATCGCATTGCTGGCGTTTTTTATCGGTGTGAGATAATTGGTGTCGCCGGCTGAATTAACCGTACTGACTCTTTGCAAGTCAGCCAAATCATTATCGTTGACGATATCCAGATCGTTGCCGGTGCCAGTCACGGTAGAGCTAAATACCAATTTTGCACCACCATCGGCAGTACCGGTATTAATGATGCTGGCATTAACACCAAAGTTACCGTCTGCATTGTTGACCGCAACACGCAGCTGTTCGAGGGTCATGCCTGCACGCACATTGACACTGAAACTGTCGCCTGTGCCATCGATTTTAAACGTCAGACTGCCATTGCCGGCACTGAGGACACTGTCATCTTTAGAGGCAAAGCCACCATTAACTGCATCATCGGTTTGTACCCGACTACCGCTGGCTAATTCTTTGATGGCAATTTTGTAGGTACCCGGCGTAGCGGTATTGGCCGACTCAGCGGTAAATGGCTCTACCCCTGAGTCGGGATGCTCAGTCTGTGCGGTGCGTTTTTGCAAGAAGTATTCACTTCGTAGCTCATCAACCGAGTCTTTAAACTCGCCCATTTTGGATTTAAGTTTTCCCAAACCGGATAAGGTAGCTTCAAATTCCTTTTCACGTCGTTCCAGCCTGGCTTCTTTGGGAGCACGTTCAGCTTGTAATAGCTGCGTGACCAAATCGTCCAATGCTAAACCGGACCCGACGCCCAGTGATTGAATACCCATGATGAACCTCGATTAACGTTACACTTCTTTATTAAACAACACTCCTACAGCTGCGCCAACATCAGATTGCATATCTTGTAGTCGACGCGCCAGTTTCAGTACTTCATCAGAAGGCACTTGGCGAATTAGTTCACCGGTTTCTGAATCAGTTACTTTCACTACTGAACGGTTGCTGTCCTCATCAACAGAAAAATTAAGTTGCCTGCCCTGAGACACGACAGCGTCGTTGATCTCAGCCACAGCATCTTCAATCTCCCTCTGTTGAGGTTTATCGGCAATTTGCGGTAATTCTTTACTGCTTACCTCAGCCTCCTGCTGTTCCTTGTCGACCTGACGTACCTCGGCAGGTCGACTCGCTGTCAACGGCTGATCAAACTGTGAAAAATTAACATCCATTCTTCACCTCCGCTTATCATCTATATGATAACTTAACCTAACAGCGTCAGAGCAGTTTGGGGACGCTGATTAGCCTGGCTCAATACTGAAATACTGGCCTGTTGGATAATCTGATTACGCGTCAACTCAGCTGTTTCACTTGCGAAGTCCGTATCACGAATCCTGGAACGCGCCGCGGCAACGTTTTCAGAAATATTACTCAGGTTTCTGATTGTAGACTGAAAGCGGTTTTGCAGCGCACCTAAATCTGCGCGGGCTGAACCGATGGCGGAAATCGCGTTATCAATTGACGTGAGTGCAGAAGACGCCTCGGTAGTGGTTGAAACTGACAAACTCGCCAGTGACAGACCCGACGCCCCATAGCCGCCACTGCGATTAAGGTTAACCGTAATGTTTTGACCGCCGTTAGCGCCAACCAGGAATGCTGCCGAGAACGAACCCGTCAACAAATCCTGACCACCAAACTGCGTGGTTTGTCCAATGCGGCTTATTTCCTGACGCAGCGCCGATACTTCTTTTTGCAAAGATGCACGGTCAGCCGAGGTATTGATTCCGTTTTGTGCCTGAATCGCCAATTGACGAATACGTTGCAACGCTGTTGTTACTTCGCCCAACGCACCCTCAGCAGTCTGCACCACAGAGATACCATCATTAGCATTTCGCACAGCCTGATCGAGGCCCTGAATTTGCGATGTCAAACGATCTGAGATCTGTAGCCCTGCGGCATCATCCGCTGCACGATTAATTCGAAAGCCCGATGAGAGACGCTCAAACGATGTGGACAACTGTCCACTTGAATTGAACAGCTGTCGCTGCGCATTCAATGCAGACACGTTAGTGTTTACAAATAAAGACATAATTTACCTCCTGAGAACAATACAGATACCCTCATACCTGTTATCATTCGCCTGATTTTCAGTCCCGAGAGACTGCCTCATTTTTTTGAGCCCAGGCCCCTCAACCTGTACTCAAAACTCTCTCTGCATTGCTGCAGTTAAAATACCCCTCGACTAACCTTATCGACCGCCCCTTTAGTTTCTTTAGCCTTTTTTTGAATTTTTTTTGGTTAAATTCATAAGCTACTGATACTTATTGTTTTTATTTGAAAAAAATTTATGACTAACAATGCAAACCAGGTCGAATTATGGGATTTATCCCATCACCGATGACGACCCTAGGGCGAGGGTGCTAAACTAGCGATTCACAGCATTAACGTTGAAGATCAAACTAACAAGGGCGAGCATGTCTCAATACGTGTATACCATGTCGCGAGTTGGCAAAGTTGTGCCACCACGCAAACAAATTCTGAAAGATATTTCTTTGTGTTTTTTCCCTGGCGCCAAGATTGGCGTACTAGGCCTCAATGGTGCCGGTAAATCGACATTACTGCGCATTATGGCTGGCGTAGATAAAGAGTTTGAAGGTGAGGCCCGCCCTCAACCAGGTATTAAGATCGGTTATCTGCCCCAGGAGCCACAACTCAATACCGAAAAAGACGTACGCGGAAATATCGAAGAAGCCGTTGAAGATGTCGTTCACGCGCTTAAACGCCTGGATGAGGTGTATGCAGAATATGCTTTACCTGATGCAGACTTCGATGCGTTAGCCAAAGAACAGGGTGAACTAGAAGCCGTCATTCAGGCAAAAGACGGTCACAATTTGGAAAATGCCCTGGAGCGTGCCGCGGATGCACTTCGCCTGCCGCCCTGGGATGCCGATGTGACTACCCTGTCGGGTGGGGAACGCCGCCGTGTGGCGCTATGCCGTCTGTTACTTGAAAAACCGGATATGTTATTGCTCGACGAGCCCACCAACCACTTAGATGCTGAGTCGGTGGCATGGCTCGAACGATTCTTACACGACTATGAAGGCACTGTGGTTGCTATTACTCACGACCGCTATTTCCTCGATAACGTAGCTGGCTGGATACTGGAACTTGACCGTGGACATGGTATTCCATGGGAAGGCAATTATTCCAGTTGGCTGGAACAAAAAGAACAGCGACTTGAGCAGGAAGAGCGCGCAGAAACGGCTCGTCAAAAATCAATTAAACAAGAACTTGAATGGGTCCGCACAAACCCCAAGGGGCGTCAGGCCAAGAGCAAAGCCCGTATGTCACGCTTTGAAGAGCTCAACAGCAGTGATTATCAGCGCCGCAACGAAACAAATGAATTGTACATCCCCACCGGTGAACGCCTGGGAGACGAGGTCATTGAAGTTTCCGGGCTAGGTAAGTCCTATGGTGATCGCGTGCTTATTGAAGACATGTCATTCCGCCTGCCCAAAGGCGCTATTGTTGGTATCATCGGCCCTAATGGTGCGGGTAAATCAACCTTGTTCAGAATGTTGACCGGTCAGGAACAAGCGGACAAAGGTGAGATTAAAATCGGTAAGACAGTGCAATTAGCCAGCGTTGATCAGTTCAGAGATGACATGCAGGGTGAAAAAACCGTCTGGCAAGAAATCTCTGACGGTCAGGATATCATTCGCATCGGTAACTATGAGGTCAACAGTCGTGCATACGTCAGTCGCTTTAACTTTAAAGGCAATGACCAGCAAAAGTTCATTAAAGATTTGTCCGGTGGAGAACGTAATCGCGTTCACCTGGCAAAACTGCTGAAAACCGGTGGTAACGTACTGTTACTTGATGAACCAACCAACGATCTTGACGTGGAGACCTTGCGTGCTTTGGAAAATGCATTGCTGGAATTCCCGGGTTGTGCGATGGTCATTTCACATGACCGTTGGTTCCTCGACCGGGTCGCCACCCATATCCTCGACTACCGGGACGAAGGTAAGGTGAATTTCTACGAAGGCAACTATACTGACTACGAAGTGTGGCTAAAAGACACCTTCGGACAGGATGTGGTTGAACCACACCGTTTGAAATATAAAAAGATCAGCAAATAAAGGCGAAGACCATGGCAGAAAAAAGACAGTATCAGCGTGTTGAATTTGATAGCGATGTCGAGCTTCAACTTGGCGAACTGATTTGCTCTGTCAAACTGCATGATATCTCGATGCACGGTGCCATGGTCTCTCAACCAGAACAATTCCCGGCCCAGCGAGGCTTAAACGTCGCCCTTACCTTACCCTTGTCTGGTCTCGACGAAATCATCCACGTTGAAGCCACGATACAACACATAGGCGATGGGCATATGGGGCTGGAATTTTCCTTTGTTGATATCGACAGCATCAGCCGCTTGCGGCGTTTACTGGAAATGAACTTGGTCAGCGAGGCCTCTATAGAGCGAGAACTCGCGACCTTGATCACGACGCCAGCTAAATAGCTTCAAGCGCCTCTGCCAGTTTTTTTACTCCCACCACCTGCATACCGGCGATAGGCTGTTTAGGCACATTCGCTGCCGGAACAATGGCTTTTTTAAATCCATGCTTAGCCGCTTCGGCCAGGCGTTCAGTGCCGTTAGGAACGGGCCGGATTTCACCCGACAAGCCTACTTCGCCAAACACAATAAGCTCTCTTGACAGCTCACGATTACGAAAACTCGATACCATCGCCAGCAACAAGGCCAGATCAGCGGCGGTTTCAGTTATTCGCACTCCCCCAACCACATTGGCAAACACATCCTGATCATTCATTTGCAGCTGACCATGACGATGTAACACCGCAAGCAACATAGATAAACGGTTTTGCTCTAGGCCAACAGCTATGCGTCTGGGATTATTGAGCTGGCTATAATCAACCAATGCCTGCAGTTCTACCAATAGTGGCCGGGTGCCTTCCCAAATGACTAAAACCACAGAACCAGGTGCCTGCTCTTCACCACGGCTGAGAAAAATTGCCGAAGGATTAGAGACCTCTTTGAGCCCTTTCCCTGTCATGGCAAAGACGCCCAACTCATTGACCGCACCAAAACGGTTTTTATGGCTGCGCAGAGTGCGGTAGCGACTATCACTGTCACCGTCCAACATCATTGAACAGTCAATACAATGCTCCAATACTTTAGGTCCCGCCAGACTGCCTTCTTTGGTAACATGCCCGACAATAAATATCGCAATGGCATTTTGCTTGGCAAAACGCGTAAGCCAAGCGGCACTTTCACGTACCTGTGATACGCTACCCGGCGCAGATTGCACATCCGCCACATGCATCACTTGGATGGAGTCAATCACCATGATTTGCGGTTTGCGCTGCAAGGCGATATCACAGATAGCTTCAATACTGGTTTCAGCCAGCATTTCCAGTTTGTCACCTGGTAAGCCCAGTCTTGCTGCCCGCAGAGCCACCTGCTGTAAGGACTCCTCCCCGGTAATGTACAAGGCTTTATTATTGGTAGCTAAATGACACATGGTTTGTAATAACAAGGTGGACTTACCTGCCCCCGGCGATCCACCGATTAACATCGCAGATCCGGGTACTATTCCCCCGCCCAGCACCCGGTCCAGTTCTTTGAAGCCAGAACTAAAACGCGGTAGTGCGGTCAAATCTATACTATCGAGGGTCTGCACCTGCGCATCGATCTTACCCGCATAGCCTTGTCGACCATGGGTTTTGGAAGTGCTGCCGAGGCGCACCTCGGTAATTGTGTTCCAAGCCCCACAGTCATTACATTGCCCCTGCCAGCGGGGGTAATCTGAGCCGCAATCATTGCATACATACGCGGTTTTTTGTTTCGCCACAGTAAAATCCTGTTATGGTTTACGCAGATTGTAACTAAATTCACTTAGTTATCGCTACGTTTGCCGATAACTGATCAATGAAGTTTGTTTTCAGGACATCCCCGACCTTATGCATGAGTTCGAACCATACCGGGACCTAATAGAGCAGCTAAAGACGGTTGTTTACCGTCCTGACTTTAATCAGGCGCTGTCGGAAATCGCAGCGCAAATACCGCATAGTCGTCGCCTGGTACTGAAAATGGAAGTAAAGCGGTTGGCGCAACCTTGTGACAAAAGTATCGATTTGCGTGGCGTCATCGATGGCCGTTGCAGACATTATGACTATGAGGGAATCACCCACTTTCTGGACGATGTGGCTATCGAAATCTTCGAACGACAAATACGCACGTTTGGCCGTTATACACTCGGCGTATACGAATCAGTGCTGGATCCTGAGCACCCACTGCGATTACCGGGGCCGAGTCTGACAGCCGACCAAAGCGTACTTCAGCACGCGCAATGGGATTTGATACCCAGTGCATTCGGTCAGAAACTTCAGCGCGCGGAAGAGCGCATGAATCTTAGTGCCAGTGTCGAGTTATTTGACGAAAGCGGCAACAAAAGTGATGCCACCAGTATCGACATTTCGGTCCATGGGCTAAGAGTCAAGCTAAAGTCAGGTGGCCGGTTTAAGGCTCAGCAACGAATATTGGTCAGATTCACATCGCTAGGTGGCAGCTACAGCTTCGATTTTAACGAGGCAATACCTTACGAAGTGATCGCCATTGAAAAACGCAGGAATGAACATCGACTGGCTTTAAAACGAAGCTATTTGCGCGATACCCCCTCCTTTGATTATTTTTTACAACGCTTTATTTTACAAAATAAACGGCGCTTGAAACTCAATCTCGACAATACCGAAGAGGCCATACTCACCAAAGGGCTTGAGCAGTTTATTCTGCCGCAAAGCCATACCTTACCGGTATTTATTGAGCAAACACAATCTCACCTTCAATCTCGATTTTGTCTGTGTAATCAGGCCAACACGGAAACGCTTCACTACCTGACTGACCAACAGGGTCGACTGCACCTTAGCGCGCTGTTGAGTCCTCAACGTTTGCAGCAATGGCAATCTGCTAAGCTGTCTGGTACTTTGCTATTCTGCTTTTATGACAGCGGCCAAATAAAGCGCGGCTTTTACTCAGCAAGTTGGCATGAGTTAGCCGGCGACCCTCAGCGAGCCAATATATTCCGAGCAATCGCCGCCCGTTACGCCAGCTTTCGGGTGTTTTCCATTAGTCTTCAAGAGATAGACCCTTCGGATTGCCATCTACCTAATAGTATTCCCCCGGAGCATCAGCTAGAAACAACGACGCCCTCGCTCAGCCTTGCTGAGAAAATACAAGACCTAAGCCATTTAGTGCAGATCACTGATGTGACCGACCAATGGGCCATCCAGCCTTACTACAGATTTAAAATTCAAGTATCTCACCTTCCCGTAATCGAGCCTTTCAGGCACAGAGACCCTGCGCACAATAGCGTTACATTAGCTGGGTTTCGTTTTACAAATGCTTACCGTTACGAGCGATATCAGTTAAGGACCTCTGTAACACTGGAGAGTCATCACCAAAAACTCACAGGCCAAACAGAAACCGTTGCGTTACATCAAGTGCGGCTACAGTTACAAAAACCATTTTCTGGCGCTGTAAGTCAGGATGTAACCTTGCATTTCAACGCCCTACGCCAAAACGGCGAATTCAGTAAAATACAAGATTTGCACTACGAAGTCCGCGGGATTAGCCCTGATCGACGAGTGTTAACCCTAAGACTTACAAGTCACCTGCCTAGCACCGAAGCGCACCGTTTATTTATCAGGCTGGTGGCGACGCATCGGGTTGATTTACAGCAATGGCAAGACTCGGATCGCGCTAATGGTTTGGGCGAAGGGCTGCGCAATCTTATCGCGCCGCGAATGACTGGCATCACAGTGTTTCTTAACAGCCGACAGCGACAATGGAGTCCGTGCAGGGTTATGAAGGCGCCTTTGTCACATTCACTTTACCCCTTAATGACATATGGTTTGGATAACGGCCGTTACAATATGGGGTTGTTTTTCAGTCATGCTCAGGGCGACACCTTCAACAAAGCACTCAACTCGCTAAAAACCAGCGACAGGCCTCTCAAAAAAGAGCTGTTTATCCATTTACCTGAAAATAATAAAAAGTCACCTGAGGTACGCTTTATTGAACAGTTTAAAAGTGACAAAGCGCGCAGAGACTTTATCCAACATGCGACAAACAATGGACGCTTTTACGCCGTCAGTGTCTTTCTGGCTCGGACCGGAAGACCTGATATCGCCTTACTCAAGCGTGAAATGCGTTATCTGGGCCTGTATGCAGAACATAAAGCAGAAGCATTGGATAACGCACTGTGGGACATAGCCGCAACCGCTGAACTGTTCGATTGTACAGAGGAAGCGGCCTTGCGTTATGGTTTGACGTTGACCGCTTAACCCAATAAGTGCAACAAGGTATTCAGTCCATAACGCTCAATCCGCGCACTTGCCTGAGCGGCAACAACGGGCTTAGCGTGATAAGCCACGCCGAGTTGAGCAGCGTCCATCATTGTCAGATCATTCGCACCGTCGCCCATGGCTACTGTTTGCTGTGGTGCAATCTCAAACTGAGCCGCCAGGCCCAGCAAGGTGTCTGCTTTAACCTGAGCATCAACAATCGCGCCAGTAACCCGTCCGGTCAATTGACCCTGTTGGTGTTGTAACTGGTTGGCTACCGCTGCGTCCAAGCCTAAGCGGGTTTTAAGATAATCTGCAAAGTAACTAAACCCTCCCGACGCTAAAGCAACGCGCCATCCATTAATCTTGAGCACGCGCAGTAATTCACTCATACCTGGATTGATTGGCAGAGCTAGCCGCACTTGTTCTAAAATATCCAGTGATGCGCCCTGCAGACACGCTACACGGTGAATCAAACTCTCGGCAAAGTCTAACTCGCCTTGCATTGCACGCTCAGTCACTTCGCTCACCTTGGCACCGACCCCTGCTAACTCAGCAATATCGTCAATACACTCGCAATCAATCATGGTGCTATCCATATCCATCAACAACAGACCCGGCGTCGCTAATACCGGAGCATGACTGACCAAGGCCAATTCTACGCCCAAGTGAGTTGCTAATGCTGCCATAGCGTTTTTTTCGATCTCACAGCCTTCCGGCAGTAATATCTGTGCTGATTGCAAACTGAGTTGGGTATTCCTTGCCGGTAGCCTGAACATCAATGAATCAGGCAACTGCAAACGTGACAATACTTGTTGAATCAACTCCAGAGTTAAACACTCACTGATAATTATCAATCGGTGCTGACTATCTCCGAAGGCTGGGTCACAGCGCTGCTGTTGTGAATTAAATGCATAGCTTTGTTGATCCTGGGATAACGCTAGCAGAGTTTGGTGACATTGAAGCGACTGAGGAGAAAGTTGCATGGTTTTATTAAATTAGGCCATAAAGCCTCGATAATGCCCGACAAAGGCTTTGCAATTCAACCATTTTCCCCTAATGTACACGGCATGCAGAAAAATCTATCTTCTCCGTATCAACCGCCTGGGGTGTTGTCCATCGTCAAAAGACTGGTCAACTTCCTGATGGCCGCAAGTGTCGCATCACTGGTGTTGTATTTATGGCTAAATAACGTGCTAAGTGATCAGCAACAGGCGCAACGACAAGCAATGCAATTAGGCACCACGATTAGCGCCCAAAATGCAAAACTATTAGCCCACGCGCTGCAACGGGCAGATACTGAAATGATGCAAACTCAATTGCAAATTTTGCAACAGGATCCTCAGGTACATTCAGTGGCGCTGTTTGACGCCTACGGTCAAAAAGTGATGGCCAGCGAGCAAGATAACGCGATTGTGGATTTATTTGATAGCGATCAACATCCTGCGTTAATGGTGTTCGTCGAGGATGTTTTTCATCAACAAACCCACCTCGGTTTTTTGCGTGTCACGCTTTGGCAAGAAAGGGTTTTAAAGTACTACCACGCTTATCAACAAGAGTTGATACTTCAGGCTGGTCTGCTGATGATACTGTCATTACTGTGTGGCATTCTGCTTACCCGAGGGTACTACAAAGTCTTTACTCGTCACCCCAAAACAAACGCCTGAAATTGGCCGAAGTATGCTGGTTTACGACAGCGACATCTTGCTCCCGAATTTGCGCCACTGAATCGGCAATCTCAGTTAATCGCAATGGTGAGTTAGGCTTACCTTGGTGTCCACACACTGGCATGTCTGGCGCATCGGTTTCCAACACATAGCCATCATCAGGTACATAGCTCAATGTAGAGCGGGTCTTTTGCGCCCTCGGGTAGGTAATAACACCACCGAACCCAAGTAAAAAACCTGCGTCCAGATATTGTTTTGCTTGTTGTTGCGAACCACTAAAATTATGCACGATTCCGCCATTGGAAAAACCCTTGTGCTTAATGGCCTGCATCAGTAGATGGTGGGTTTTCCGATGGTGAAGGATGACGGGCAACCCCTGTTGTTGTGCCAATCCCAACTGCGCATCGAGTAGCCTCATCTGCGTATCGAGCGGCACCTCTATGGCTGCGTCCAGCCCTATCTCACCAACGGCTACAGGCCGCTTATTTGCGCCACGGTCTAACCAAGACTGCAGCAAGCCCAGATGTTGCTCTGCATTGTCGTCAAGAAAGTAAGGATGGAGCCCCAGCGAATAACTTAATTGAGGGTATCGTTCGCACAACGCTGAGATCGTTGGCCATTCTGTCGGCTTGGTTCCGGGAATATGAATATGCTCTATACCAGCATCGCCGCACTGCTCAAGCAACACGGGTAATTGTTGTCGGAGTACATCAAAGTTAAGATGACAATGACTGTCGATCATGGCATCAGACGTTTTACAGACCACTCATTGCTGACGTGCTTGCTATATTCAAACCTGTCGTGCAGCCGGTGTTCTCCCCCCTGCCAAAACTCTATACACTCAGGTATGACCCGATAACCTCCCCAAAAATCAGGCAAAGGAACCTCACCATCAGCAAATTTTTGTTTAATTTGCGCGAATTTTTGCATCAGCGCCTGTCGTGAAGAAACCGGCCGACTTTGCTCTGACGCCCACGCGGCTAATTGACTTTCTTTTGGTCGGGATAAAAAGTAGCGGGCTACCTCAAGGTTAGATAACAACTCAACATGGCCGCGGATGGTGACTTGTCGCTCAAGAAAGTGCCAGGGAAAGTGTAACGATATGTGGGGATTGTGGGCCAACTCCGTGGCTTTTCGGCTGCCTTTGTTTGTATAGAAAACAAAGCCTTGGTCACTAACATCCTTGAGTAGCACGATACGCTGAGATGGTCTGCCCTGGCTGTCAACAGTCGCTACTGTCATGGCCGTAGGATCAGGCAGACCTGCGTCAATGGCGTCTTGCAGCCACCGGTTAAATTGCTCAAAAGGATCCGGATGCAGGCTTTCCCGGGTTAATTTTTCGCGGCTATATTCACGACGAATTGCACTCAAATCCTGCATCAGTTAATCCTTAGTCTTCACCATATCCTAAACTACGCAGTGCACGCTCATCATCTGCCCAGCCGCTTTTTACTTTAACCCAAAGCTCGAGAAACACTTTATTATCAAATAGCCTTTCCATGTCCATACGTGCTTCAGCGCCGATGGTTTTCAATCTGCTACCGCCTTTGCCGATAATCATGGGTTTTTGACTGGCACGCTCGATCAGAATTAATCCATTAATGCGATAGACCCCGCTTTCTGTCAGTTTGAATTGCTCAATCTCGACAGTGACAGAGTATGGCAATTCGTCACCGGTAAAGCGCATCAGCTTTTCGCGAATGATCTCTGCTGCCATAAAGCGCGATGAGCGATCTGTAACATATTCTTCCGGATAGTAATGCTCGCATTCCGGAAGCGATGCTCTGACCATGTCGCGCAACTGGGGAACATTTTTACCTTGCTTGGCAGATATTGGCAGTATATGCACAAAATCATGTTTCGCCGCCAAGGTCTGCAGATGCGGTAGCATGTGTTTCTTATCGCGAACATTATCGCTTTTGTTGACCACTAACCACACCGGAATATCCGCTTCCTTAAGCTTGGTTAATACCATTTCATCGTCGTCAGTCCAATGGGTTCCTTCCACAACGAACAAAGCCAAGCCAACATCTTGTAAAGAGCTTGAGGCTGCGCGATTCATAAAGCGATTAATCACGCGCTTTTCTTCACGGTGTAAACCTGGGGTGTCGACATAGATCGTTTGGTAGTCACCTTCAGTATCTATACCCATTATACGGTGACGGGTGGTTTGCGGTTTACGTGAGGTAATACTCACCTTTTGACCCAGGATTTTGTTTAACAACGTAGATTTACCTACGTTGGGCCTACCTACAATAGCGACAAGTCCACAGTGGGGAGTACTGGACGAGGTCATAATGCAATCTCCTTCAGCGCTAGGGCTGCGGCTTTTTGTTCAGCTTTGCGTCGGCTGGCACCACTGGCACTAAAAGTGCTATTTAATGCCGCTACCCGGCATTCCACAACGAACGTTTGATTATGCTCAGCGCCACTGATATCGGTCACATGATATTCAGGCAGTTGTTCGCCACGACCTTGTAAGTATTCCTGTAACCGTGTTTTTGCATCTTTGCTGGACGTTTCAGGGTCTAATTGTTCAATTTCTTCTGCTAACCAACGAAATACACACTGACGGGCGGTATCCATGTCGGCGTCCAGATAAATGGCACCGAGAATCGCCTCAACGGCATCAGCCAAAATTGAATTACGGCGTTGGCCACCGCTTTTCAGTTCACCGGGCCCCAGTTGCAAGTAGTCACCTAACTGGAGTCGCTTAGCGACTTTAGCCAAGGTGTCTCCTTTCACCAATGAAGCACGCATGCGCGTCAGTTTACCTTCAGTTTGGCGCGGATAATCTTTGTAGAGTCGTTCAGCAACCACCATACCCAGCACGGCATCACCCAGGTATTCAAGTCGTTCATTGTGCTGCCCCTTCATACTGCGATGGGTTAGCGCCAGCATCAATAATTCAGCATCATTAAATTGATAGCCTAAAATGCGCTGAAGTTTTTCCAATGCTCCGTACTGCTGCATCAATCAATGCCACCCACTCGGGAGAAGCGCACGCCGGTGGGGATCCATCCCGGCACCCAACTGCTTGGCGCGCGGTCAAATTCAAAGCTGATCCAAATTGCAACTGCCTCTCCGACCAGATTTTGTTCAGGAACAAAGCCCCAAAAACGACTATCTTCGCTGTTGTCTCGATTGTCACCCATTACGAAATAGGCCCCATCAGGCACTAACCATTCGTTGACACGGGTATGACGTTGCTGAAAAGGAAACACATGGTTGTTCGGCACAAGCGGACTTTGTAATACCTGATGTTCAACACCCATCAAGTTTTCATCGAATTGACGTAATTTGTACGGACCATTGAAAAATTGCGTGTTCTCGACTTCTGACAAGGTAATCACGGTCTTTTCGGGACATTGTCCCGATTCATCGCAAGCAGGCTGGATAGTCAACTGTTTATCTTTGTAGCGAATTGTATCACCGGGTAACCCCACCACACGTTTAATATAATCTAACCGCGGATTTTCTGGGAACTTGAACACAGCGACATCACCTCGCTCCGGACTTCCTGTATCCAATAACTTGGTTCTGAACACCGGGTCACGTAAACCATAGGCGTATTTTTCAACCAGAATAAAGTCACCCACCAGCAAAGTCGGCATCATAGACCCTGATGGAATTTGAAAAGGCTCATACAGAAACGAGCGTAATACGGTAACAAATGCAATGACCGG
>CAXQZJ010000132.1:0-33028 GCA_964228145.1 Alteromonadaceae bacterium
TTAGAACCTAATAAAGCTGATATATTCTATGAATTCATCAGTGTACGGTGTTTTAGTCGTAGGCGAGAAGAACGCATCCTGAGTTTGCGTACCACCGCGCACACGGTAGGTTAACCAATCACCACCAACAAAGATTTGCTCTTCACGGATAGGACCTGTCAGGTTACCGGCAAAGTCGGTCATGTTAGTGCGCACTGGATCGTAATAACGTCCGCCGAATGCCCAAACTTTGCTCTCGCCATCGCCGAAGACATCGTAGATAGCACTTAAACGCGGTGCAATTTCCCAATCAAACTCAGCCACTTTCGCGCCTGTCGATGCGAAATGCTCCCACTTCTCAGCGCGAATACCAGCACTCAGTGTCCATTGATCCATGGTCAGGGTATCTTGCAGGTAGAAAGCGGCGCCTTTGGTTTCCATTTCAACCGCGGCCATTTGCGTCATGTCAATACGGTACATGTTCACATCGCCAGTTGGGTTACCGGCATTGCTGCCAAACACAATCGCACCTAACTCACTGTCAGATAAGGTGCCGTCGGCATCTGTGTCATACAGGGTGTAGTATTGGGCGGAATTTGACGCTGCATTCATGGCAGTGCGGATACGCGCATAGTCGTCTTCAACGAACTCTGTCGGGCCCTGCCAAGCTTGGGTAATCAGGTTGGTTAGGGTTGCGCCTGAATCACCTGCAGAAATTGAGGTGTACTGGGCACCATCGCCGGTATACTGCTCGTTAGACTCCAGCGTATTGGTAATTCTGCTGTAGCCGGTTTCAATAGTATGCAGACCCCAATCGGTATCCAGATAATATTCAAACTCAATCGCCAGTTCGTCGCGGTTACGGAATTCGGTGTAATCTAATCCGTAGCCACCTTTATTCAAATCGGCAACTGACGCCTCTGTGCTTTGATAAAGTACATCGTTACGGGTGTCTTTATTCGCAGCAAACGCAGACAGTTCAGATTCATGACGTGCGGCACGCACCGTCATAATCAAATCATCCCAGCTGTGCTTGTACTCAATCTTGAGTTTGTCACCGCCTTGTTGCTGTGAACGGTCACGATTTTCCAGCACGCTGGTTGACGTTGAACCAGAGATTTCACGGGGATCGTTGAAGTAGCTGATTTCGAACTCATCACGATCAGTCGGCGCCCAGGTTAACTTCAGGAAGCCCAGATCAGATTCATCATCAACGGTTCTTAAGAAGTTACCATCAGCATCTGTCACGTCTGTGGTAGTACTTTTTTGCTGGTAAGAGGCAAAGAACCATAATTCGTCACGAATAATAGGACCACCGAGAGTGACAGCGGTATCGTATGATGAGAACGCATTGTCATTACCTAAATGCTTATTATCAGCGACCAAGCTGTCGTCCTGGAAGTAGTAGTTCACAGAGCCAGTAAACTCATTACCACCGGATTTTGTCACAATACGCGTAACCAAACCTGAACCGCCAGAGTATTTGGCCGGTAAACCACCGGTGAACACCTGCTGTTCCTGAATGATTTCAGAGTTGATATTGGCGCCAAAAGTACCCGAGTTATTATCTGTGGTATCGATACCATCCAGGTAATACACGTTGTCTGACGAAGACCCCATGGTACCGCCAATGTCTGAGTAGTTGACACCAGACTTTGACGATGGGTTGCCCGACGCGGATGGCTTAGTGCCCGGCGCAAGCTGCAGGTAACTTTGATAGTTACGATTGGTTGGCAACGATTCCGTCAGATCCAGGGTAATGTCCATACTCACAGTCGCTGATGTTGTATCGATGTGAGCCTGTGAACGCGAACCCGTTACTGAAATAGTTTCAACACTCTCGCCTTGTTTTGCCAGCGTGTAATCTAAATTAAAGGTTTTGCCTGAAACAACTTTAACGTTGTCTCGTGAAAAATCTGAATAGCCGGCTCTGTCTACTTCTACCGTATATTTTCCAGAGGGGTCCAAACCGATCAGGCGTACAAAACCTTCACTATCGGTAACGGCTTCTTTTTTACCCAGACTGTCTGGAGAGCTTACCAACACCTTAGCATTAGCAACGGGCGCTCCCTGGCTGTCGGTAATTCGAATTTTAAGTGATCCTGTGTCCGCGAATACAGAGGTTGATACCCCAATAGATGCAGCAACCAGCGCGCTAAGAATGCGCTTTTTAAAAACCTTTTTCATTTGCTGTCCTTTATAAATCTTTTACGATTTTAATTTTCAATCGCCAACGTATATATAAGCTGGGATTTTAATTTGCATCGCCAGTAGAACAGCAAAGTTTCCTCCATCCAATGCCGTTTAACGGGAAAAAGACGCCATCGGTCACAGAGATTACAATTACGTTAAAATTAAAATTTTGGAGATTTAACGATAATAATAATTATGAAATATTCAGTGTTTAATAATATTTTTATGGTTAAATTAGCGGGGTTTGAGATTGGCAATTCCAACATAAATTGAAGCTGCTTTCATTTTCTTCATGGCATTGACTACAGCGCCAGCTGTGATGACCCGACGCATCGGTGCTAAGCTGTCCAACCAACCGCTGCGCCTGGGTTAACCACTCTTCATCAAGTAACCAAACTTCCGGCCAGCAATCAAGTGGCGCCAACTCGCCAGCTGCCCCTTGCGCAAACTGGTTTTTGATGTAGCAGGGAATATTATGGGCGTCCAACAAGTCTTTCACTTGTTGAACGTTAAAAGGATTTTCTGAACTAAATAATTTAATCAAACATTAATCCATATCGATAGACACGTTGCTTAACGAACCAAGTCCGGTTCCTTCGCCTGAACCTAGTTTGAACATCAAGCGTAGATCGTTTGGAGAATCAGCATGGTGCAAAGCATCGTCCATAGAAATGACGCCTTGTTGATAAAGTTCATGCAACGCCATGTCAAAGGTTTGCATCCCCATTTCTTTGCCTTTTTGCATGGCTTCTTTGAGCGCGCCAATCTCATTGCGTTGAATCAAATCACGGACAAATGGCGAATTTAACAACACTTCTATCGCGGCCACCCTGCCGTTGCCATCGGCCTTGGGAACCAGTTGTTGCGCTACGATAGCGCGCATGTTCAGGCTCAAATCAAAACGCAACTTGTCATGTTGGTCTTTAGGCGCCAAATGCATGATGCGTTCAATTGCCTGGTTGGCGTTATTGGCGTGCAAAGTAGCAACACATAAGTGGCCCGTGTCAGCGAAGGACATGGCGTATTCCATGATTTCCATAGAGCGGATTTCACCAATGAGGATGACATCCGGCGCCTGACGTAAGGAACTTTTCAGCGCATCATCGAAAGATTGTGTATCTATGCCAACTTCCCGTTGAGTAACCACACAATTGGCATGTTCGTGGACAAATTCAATTGGATCTTCAATGGTAAGAATATGGCCATGGCTATTCTGATTACGATGGCCCATTAACGCTGCCAATGACGTCGATTTACCGGTGCCGGTGGCACCAACAAACAACACCAGCCCGCGTTTAGCCATAATGATGTCTTTGAGCACAGGTGGCAGGCCAAGATCGTCAACCTGGGGGATCTGCGTCACAATTCGTCGCACCACCATGCCCGGTAAATCGCGCTGCCAAAATGCACTGACCCGAAACCGCCCGACGCCATCACGAGCAATGGCAAAGTTACACTCACGGGTTTGTTCAAACTCTTGCTGTTGCTTTTGGTTCATGGCGCTTTGCACTAATGCTAACGCCTGTTCCGGACTCAGAGCTTGTTGGGTTAATGGTGTCATTTTGCCGTTAATTTTGGCACTTACCGGAAAGCCCACTGTGATAAATAAGTCAGATGCATTGGCATCTGCCATTTGCTGTAGAAAAGGATTCAGTTCCATGACTAAAATCCTGGTTTCTTATCGATCGACTTCGCGGCAGCATCCTGGGCGCTAATTTGGCCGCTTGCCACTAACCGCTGCAGACATTGATCCATGGTTTGCATACCGTGTTGCTGACCGGTTTGAATAACGGAATACATTTGCGGGACTTTATCTTCCCGTATCAGGTTACGAATTGCTGGGATCCCGATCATGATTTCATGGGCAGCGACACGGCCACCACCGATTTTCTTCAACAGGGTTTGTGAGATAACCGCACGTAATGACTCAGACAACATTGAGCGCACCATGGCTTTCTCTTCTGCGGGAAAAACATCAATAATTCGGTCGATGGTTTTTGGCGCTGAGTTAGTGTGCAGCGTTCCAAATACCAGATGCCCTGTTTCAGCTGCTGAAATCGCCAGACGAATGGTTTCCAGATCACGCAGCTCACCCACCAGGATTACGTCTGGATCCTCCCGCAATGCGCTTCGCAGGGCATTGTTGAAACTATGGGTGTCACGGTGAACCTCACGTTGGTTGATCAACGAAAGTTTGTTGTCATGCACAAATTCGATGGGATCTTCGATGGTAAGAATGTGTTCGCGTTTATGGCTGTTAATGTAATCAATCATTGCCGCTAGGGTCGTTGATTTACCTGAGCCAGTTGCCCCCGTCACTAACACAATGCCGGTAGGCTGATCTATGATGTCTTTAAAAATTGCGGGAGCGCCCAAATCATCCAAAGTAAGCACTTTGCTTGGGATAGTTCGCAATACCGCCGCGGCGCCTCGATTTTGCACGAACGCGTTAACCCGGAATCGAGATAAACCTTCAACCTCGAAAGAGAAGTCGGTTTCCAGATTTTCTTCGTATTCCTTGCGCTGGCCGTCGTTCATGATCTCATAGACCAGTGCATGAACCTGTTTATGATCAAGAGGGTCTACATTGAGCTTACGCATTTCTCCATCTACACGAATGATCGGCGGTAACCCCGCTGAGAGGTGTAAATCGGATGCATTGTTTTTGACACTAAATGCTAAAAGTTCGGTAATATCCATTGCGGCTCCGGAAACATCATTTTTAATCGCCTATACAACATCAGTTGGCTTATGAAAACAATAGCAAATCGACTCCAAACCGTATATCAAGCGATACAAGATTACCAAAAGCAGCATAGTATAAGCCGCGCGATTCAGTTAGTGGCAGTGAGCAAAACCAAACCGGTTAAAGCGATCGAGCAGGCGTACCAGGCGGGCCAGCGTGCGTTTGGTGAAAACTATGTGCAAGAGGGGGTCGACAAAATCGCACAACTGACGCATCTCGATGACATTGAGTGGCATTTTATCGGCCCGCTGCAATCCAATAAGACTAAATTGATTGCCGCCCATTTTGACTGGATGCATTCCGTTGATCGAGGAAAAATCGCGCAACGGCTCAACGACCAACGTCCCCCTGAGCGTGGGCCTCTGAATGTATTGATTCAGGTAAATATCAGTCGGGAGTCGAGTAAATCTGGCTGCCAGCCGGACGATGTAATGAAATTAGCCAAACAAATCGATTGCCTGCCGTCCTTGCGCTTGCGCGGCCTGATGTGTATTGGTAGTCCCGACAAACAAGCCAGTATCACCGAATTTCAGCACATGCAGGCCTTGTTTGAACAATTATCATCCCAATTTCCTCATCTTGATACCTTATCTATGGGCATGTCTGATGATTGGCAGACCGCGGTCAGCCACGGCTCAACTATGATAAGATTAGGCTCAGCAATTTTTGGTCAACGCAACGTCGAGGAGTAAGTTATCAGTACACAGCAACGCAAAATCGCCTTTATCGGTGCTGGGAATATGAGCCGTGCAATTATCAGCGGCATGGTAAACAGTGGTTATTCTGCCAACCATATCACTGCCAGCAACCGTTCACGCCCCAAGTTGGATGCGTTAGAAGCCGATTTCTCCATTCACACTACCCAAGACAACAGCGAAGCCGTTGCCTGGGCTGATGTGATTGTTTTAGCGGTAAAGCCACAAATGATGGAGCAGGTGTGCAGTGGATTTGGTGCTGTCGATCTTCGCAATAAATTGTTCGTTTCCATTGCTGCTGGGTTAACCGCAGAACGATTGCAACAAATGCTGGGCGGCGACTATCCGCTGGTGCGCACCATGCCGAACACGCCCTCTGCATTGGGTCTGGGAATGACCGGCCTGTACGCCAGTTGTCAGGTCAGTCAGTCAGACCGGGACTTTGCCCAATTCCTTCTTGCTCAGGTTGGCAAGGTTTTATGGGTTGAGCAAGAAAAAGACATCGATGGTGTGATTGCAGCTGCAGGCTCCAGTCCGGCTTACTTTTTCTTATTTGCTGAAGCCATGCAACAAGAAGCCCAACGCATGGGGTTTGAAAAAGATGAGGCGCGTCTTTTGGTAGAGCAAGCGATGCTCGGTGCTGCACAGATGGTTGTCAACAACCCCCAAGTTGAAATTTCCGAGTTGCGCAAGCAAGTTACTTCCAAGGGAGGGACCACCGCAGAAGCGCTAAATACCTTTGAAAATGCCGGTCTTCGTGAAATTATCAGCCAAGCGATGCAAGCGGCGGTGGTTCGCGCCGGCGAAATGTCGCGTTCTTTGTAGGAATAAACCATGAACTCTGCAATCTTTTTAATTCAGTTGGTTTTCGGCATCTATCTTATGTTAGTGCTGTTGAGACTGTGGCTGCAATTCGCCCGGGCTGACTTTTACAATCCTTTTAGCCAGTTTGTTGTAAAAGCCACGCATCCGGTGGTCGCGCCATTACGTAAGATTATCCCAGCGATTGGGCGGCTAGATACCGCCACGCTGGTATTGGCACTGCTGGTTGCCGTGGGGCAATTAGTGGCCATCAGTTTGGTTCAGGGGCTGACGCTGAATCCGGTCGCAATCGCCATCACCGCCCCGGTGTTAGTGCTGAGGGAAGCCTTTCAGTTAGTTTTTTGGGTGTTAATCATTCGCGCCATTCTCAGTTGGGTTTCGCAAGGCAGAAACCCCATTGAGTACGTGCTAATGCAACTAACCGAACCTATGCTGGCGCCAATCAGACGTATTATTCCGCCCGTTGGGGGACTGGACTTGTCGATTTTAATTCTGATTGTTGCCATGCAATTCGGACAACTATTGTTGCTCGATATTTTTGGATTACGGGTATGAAAATAAACACTATTATCGCCACCCTGGGGATCTGTTTAGCTTCACTATTCAGTCAACCAGGCCATGCCGAGCAATACAAGACCCTGGCGGATTGGGATGTCCATTACATGGTGATCCCAAGTACATTTTTGCAGCCACAGATTGCCAACGCCTATAAATTGCAACGCAGTAAATATCAGGCTGTCGTTAATATTTCGGTGCTGAACAGCAGTAATCAAAAAGCTCAGGCAGTGCGTTTATCAGGTACGGCAACCGATCTGTTGGGTAAAGTTCAAAAGCTGGATTTTCGTCAGGTCTCTGACGGCGATGCGATTTACTATATCGCTGTATTGAAAATCAGTGACGACGATCGCTGGCGTTTTGCCATTGATATTACCTCACCGGATACCACGCAAACCCTCAAGTTTGAACAGAAAGTTTACGTAGAATAAGTCATCCTGATAAAACAAAGCCAGTGCAATGCAACACTGGCTTTTTTTTCCAGGTGCTAATTCTGGCCTAGCCTAAGCGCTGTGCATAAAAGGGTAGTCGGTATACCCTTGTGCACCACTGGCGTACATGGTTTGCTGATCCAGTGGGTTGAGCGCCGCTCCCGTTTTTAATCGTGTGACCAAATCCGGATTGGAGATGTAATCCCGACCAAAGCTAATCAAGTCAGCACGCCCCTCAACCAATAACTGTTTGGCATCGTCTAGTGATAACTGCTCATTGGCAATCAGCGGCCCACCGAAGTTTTCACGGATAAGCTCACTTAAGCCTTCGGATTTTTTGTGTTCTCGAGTGAAAATAAACGCGATTCTTCGTTTACCTAGCTCGCTTGCCACATAACCAAAGGTCTGCGCGGGATCTTCATCCCCCATATCATGAGCATCACAGCGTGGTGCCAAATGCATGCCAACCCTGGACGCTCCCCACACCTCGATACAAGCATCGGTCACTTCCAGCATAAAGCGCGCACGGTTTTCTATACTCCCCCCGTATTCGTCATCACGCTGATTAGTGCTGGTTTGCAAAAACTGGTCGATCAGATAACCATTGGCACCGTTGATTTCAACCCCATCAAAACCGGCTTTCTTCGCATTTTCTGCGCCTAGCCGATAAGCCTCTACGGTTTGTTTCACTTCTTCGGTAGTCAGGGCTCTGGGAATCTCAAACTCCTTTTTGGGCCGGAGTAAGGACACATGACCTGCGGGCTTTACTGCACTTGGCGCGACAGGCTGCGCACCGTCCAGATAAACCGGATCGGAGATTCGCCCTACATGCCAAAGTTGCAGCATGATCTTACCGCCCTTCTCATGCACCGCGTCAGTGATTTTCTTCCAGCCCTCAACCTGCTGCTGTGACCAAATACCCGGCGTATCAGGATAACCCACACCCATTGGCGTCACCGAGGTGGCCTCAGTAATGATGAGTCCAGCTTCCGCTCGTTGCGCATAATATTCTGCCATCAAGGCATTGGGAACACGCTGGTCAACCGCTCTGCAGCGGGTTAACGGGGCCATAACAATACGATTTTTTAACGACAAGTCGCCCACTTGAATCGGGGAGAATAGTTCAGACACATTCAGCTCCATCTCTATGTTTGTTTACCCAGAGATAAGGGGCGAATGTGCCTGTTTCAAGCGAAGCGTTAGTCCACTTCAGCCTAATTTACTGCTAAAAAGACTAATCCTGCTGACGGCGAAGGAACACCAACTTATTACCACCCGACTCGTCGGCACTGTACTGGTAACCGTCAAGATCGAAATTTTTAAGCTGTTCCACGTCCGTTAAACGCTGTTGAATAATGTATCTTGCCATCATCCCGCGCGCTTTTTTGGCAAAGAAACTTATGATTTTATACTTGCCGTTTTTGTAATCCTTAAATACCGGCTCGACCACCTTTGCCTGCAATACTTTTTTACGCACCGATGAAAAATACTCGGTGGAGGCCAGATTAATCAGCACATCATCGCCCTGTGCCTGTATCGCATCATTAAGCTTGTCAGTAATTTTGTTGCCCCAGAACTGATATAAGTCGGCGGTCTCACCATTATCGCCGCTCATCGAGAGCTTGCGGCCCATCTCCAATCGGTAAGGTTGGATTAAATCCAACGGGCGCAACACCCCGTAAAGGCCACTCAAAATACGTAAGTGGGCTTGGGCAAAAGAAAAATCTTCTTCGCTGAAAGTGGCGGCATCCAACCCCGCGTAAACATCGCCATTGAAAGTTAATACCGCCTGTTTGGCATTGCCTGGGGTAAAAGGACGTGTCCAACTGCTAAACCTTGCGGCGTTCAAACTGGCGAGCTTATCGCTGATTTGCATCATGCTACTAAGCTCAGCAGGCGTCAGGGTTCGACACTTTTCAACCAACCTACTAGCATCATCCAACATCTCTGGTTGGGTAAATTCGCTGGTTGCCGCCGGTGAGTCGACGTCAAGATTCTTCGCGGGAGAGACCACAATGAGCATTTAGAACTCCTGTAATTAGTTAATTGCGTTTAGGATAACAGTCTGACCAACTCAACTCTAACTTATTGATTTGTATATATGGTTCGATTTTACCGATTAATGAAACAGGCTTTGCTCGAATGCTTCCAGCCAACGTTTATGGGATTGAGGTTGTTCGACACACACGATGACCTTCCTAATTACCGGAGAATGGGACGCAGCCTGGGTCATGGCATTAAGCAAACTGCCGTAATCAGCTTGTGTCGCGTCACTCAACCATTGGTCAACCCCGGACATTATAGCCAGATTGCGCGCTCCCAATGCTGACGCCTGGGAAAATAGCGTGCAAAATATCTGATAAGCTTGGCTAGTCCCTTTTTTGTTGTGAGGCCCTCTCTCTGGCAGAGCGATATCCAATCGCCATTTTGCTGTCACCGAGGGTGTATCGAGTACGCCAGACCGCCTATTTTCCTCTTCAAGGACATGTACCTCACAGTGCGCTTGTTCATTCACTGTGCATGGCTCGTTAAGCACACGTCGGCGTGCCAGAGAACACACCAAAGCGTCAGCATGAACGGGACAAATATCTGTCCTCAACAGAGTTATTTTTGCTGTCATCGGACTTACCCCTTTAAATTCATCGTTTTAAACCCATTAATCATGGCTTATAGCAGAATTAACGTAGTCACTGTTGTCATTCTTAGCTAAATTAAGGGGCAACATGCGTATTAACCGGAAGAATTCATGACCACATCATTAGACAAGCTCAGAGGCCTGACCACCGTTGTTGCCGATACCGGTGACATTGAAGCCATTCGTAAGTATCAACCTGTAGACGCGACAACCAATCCGTCACTATTGTTGAAAGCCTCTGAAATTGCACAATATAAGCCGCTCATTGATGAGGCAATTAGTTTTGCAAAGCAATCATCTGATGATGCCAAACAACAGTTGATTGATGCCGGTGATAAATTAGCCGTTCTGATTGGCGCACAGATCGTCAACATCATTCCCGGACGTATTTCCACCGAAGTCGATGCGCGACTGTCATTTGATACCCAGGCCACCATAGATAAAGCACGACGCCTGATCGATCTGTATCAGCAGCAAGGGGTCAGTAAAGACCGCATCCTGATTAAAATTGCCTCAACCTGGGAAGGCATTCGCGCGGCTGAGGTATTGGAGAAAGAAGGTATTCAATGCAACTTGACCTTACTATTCAGCTTTGCACAAGCGAGAGCATGTGCGGAGGCAGGCGTGTATCTGATTTCACCTTTCGTCGGTCGAATTCTTGATTGGTACAAGAACAAAAACAACACAGATTACCATGGCGCTGACGACCCTGGCGTGCAATCTGTGACGCAAATCTACAATTACTACAAAGCTAACGGCTACAAAACCGTTGTTATGGGCGCGTCTTTCAGAAACACCGGTGAGATACTTGAACTTGCAGGCTGTGACAGATTGACCATCAGCCCGGCCTTGTTAGAAGAGTTGGCCGCCAGTGACCAGGATGTGCCGGTAAAATTGGTTGATAATGGCGTGACTGAATCTGCCGGTGAGCGCCTCGACGAAGCTAAATTCCGCTGGATGATGAATGAGGACGCGATGGCAACTGAAAAATTGTCTGAGGGCATTCGTAACTTTGCAGCGGACCAGGTCAAGCTGGAAGCGCGCCTGCAGGCTTTACTGTAAATCTTTTCACTCTGAAGGCGGCTGCGTGCCGCCTTTTTTAATGAAACAAGGGAATATCCAAATGAGTTTAGTATCATCTTGTTCTGCCTGGCGGACGCTTGAGGAGCTAAAAGACACCCTAGCGGACACATCTATGCGAGAGATGTTTGCTGCGGACGCTGAACGCGCCAGCCGATTTAGTCTTGAGACCTGTGGAATCACCCTCGATTATTCGAAAAACCGTATTAATCAGGATGTATTGGAAGGTCTGACTGCACTGGCTCGTGAAACTCAAGTTGAAGCTAAGCGTGATGCCATGTTCGAAGGTGACATCATCAATACCACTGAGCAACGTGCCGTACTACACACCGCATTGAGAAACTTTAGCGGCCAGTCGGTAATGGTTGATGGTAAGGACGTCATGCCTGAGGTGTTGGCAACCCAACAGAAAATGAAAGACTTGGTTGAACGTATTCACTCAGGTGAACACAAAGGTCTGACCGGTAAAGCCATTACCGACGTGGTGGCCATAGGTATTGGGGGTTCATTCCTTGGACCAAAAATCATGTCAGAAGCACTCAAGCCCTATTGGAAAAAAGGCATACGCGTCCACTTTGTGGCCAACGTGGATGGTTGCCATATTCACGATGTACTGGCAGAGCGCGACTACGAGACGACTTTGGTCTTGATGTCTTCTAAATCATTTACCACTCAGGAAACGCTACAAAATACCCTGACTGCCAAGCAGTGGTTTTTAGATCAAGGCGGCACTCAAGCCGACATCGCTAAACACTTTATGGCAGTGTCCTCTAATATTCAGGCCGCCACTGAGTTTGGCATCGCCGAAGAAAACATTTTCCCTATGTGGGACTGGGTTGGTGGCCGCTACTCGCTTTGGTCAGCGATTGGTCTGCCTATCGCACTGGCTTTGGGCTATGAACATTTTGACGCTATGCTCAAAGGCGCCTTTGCCATGGATCAGCACTTCCAATCAGCGCCCATGGAACAGAACATGCCTATGATCATGGCGCTGTTGGGCGTCTGGTACGTCAATTTCCAAGGCGCGCAAAGCCATGTGCTGCTGCCCTATTACCACTATTTACGTGGTTTCCCTGCTTATGTGCAACAATTGGATATGGAGTCCAATGGTAAGTCAGTCACCCAGCAAAACTCGCCCGTCGATTATGCAACCGGCCCGGTGATCTGGGGTAGTGAGGGCACCAACGGCCAACACTCATTCCACCAGTTGATTCATCAGGGACAGGTTTTAATACCGGCAGACTTTATGCTGCCATTGCGCGTTCCGCACAACATCGGACCTCATCATGCGATGCTGGCCTCAAATTGTTTTGCTCAAACCCAAGCCTTAATGCAGGGAATGGATGAGACCGAAGCTGAAGCTGAATTACTCAGCAAAGGAATGGATCCACAACAAGCTAAGGTTTTGGCAAAACATAAAGCAATGAGCGGTAATAAACCAAGCAATACTCTCTTGTTTGAGCAACTTGACCCTCACACTCTCGGAGCCTTAGTTGCACTGTACGAGCATAAGGTGTTTGTCCAAGGAGCAATTTGGGGCGTGAACTCCTTTGATCAATGGGGTGTCGAACTGGGTAAGGTTATGGGGAATAAAATCCTCAATGCGTTGCAGGATCGCGCCAGCAACGAGGATTTCGATAGTTCAACCAATCAACTGGTTGCCCGGTTTAAACAAGCTAATCAAGTTTAAAGCCGCCAGCACACCAATAAAAGTCCTTAACGAGCCAGTCAGCATCCTGACTGGCTTTTTTTATGCCTGAAGTAGTGCCATGCATTCACTCTGCGGCCCTGCACAGTTGGGATAACTATCTTCGCCTCGAACTTTTTGCATAATGGCGATGTTAAAATGCTGTTAAAGTCGAATTTTTTGTGCAATTATCCAACAACAGCAGGACATAAAAACGTCAAATTCCGGTCATAAAATCTCAATAAAACCAGACCAGAATAAAATCTGCTGCGATATTTCCAAAGTGCTGTATTACTGAAGGAGCTCAGTATGGATAATTCAGACGTAACTTTACTCGATATCGACCTTAGCAATCGCAAGGGGAAAAACAAAAAGCGCAAGTGGAGAGAAATTGAAGCAATTCAGGATGAATACAAACTCCGCAAAGAACTCGAAGAAATTGATTTATTCGACGAGTTCGATATCAAAGACTTAGCCAGTTAACTGAAAAGAGCCTCACCGAATGCGTGAGGCTTTTTTCATTCTGGCGACCCGCTATACGGGTATTTGCCAATCAATAGGCTGCTTACCATCAGCGGTCAGCAGATCGTTACACTGTGTAAAATGATTACAGCCTAGAAAGCCGCGATGGGCTGACAAAGGTGATGGGTGTGGTGCCATCAGCAAATGGTGACGTTTATGGTCAATGCGCTTGGCTTTTTTTTGCGCATGCGCGCCCCATAACAAAAACACCACCCCCTGACGATGCTGGTCAATATAATCCAACGCCTTATCAGTAAAACGTTCCCAGCCAAAACGGCTGTGTGAGTGTGCTTTACCTTGCTCAACGGTCAACACGGTGTTGAGCAGCAACACTCCCTGCTGCGCCCAATATTCTAAAAAGCCATGTTGTGGAATACGGTAGTCCGGATATTCCAGTGCCAGCTCTTTATAAATATTGGCTAATGACGGAGGAGGCTTAATGCCAGGTAAAACCGAAAATGCCAACCCATGAGCCTGGTCAGGGCCGTGATAAGGGTCCTGGCCCAAAATGACCACCTTGACCTTGTCCAGCGGCGTGTAATCGAAAGCTGCCAGCACATTATCTTGCGGTGGAAATATACTTTTACCCTGCTGACGTTCGACCTCAACCTTGTTTACCAACTGCTGGTAATAAGACTGCGTCTGTTGGCTCTCAATAAAGTGCTGCCAACTGGACATCAAACCAGCTCTTGATACAGATAGTGACGCAAACTGGTAAAATCTGCCGGCATATCTAATGACAATATTTCACTGCTTGCCACCGCTTTGAGTTCATCCGGCAGACTGATTGGCGTACCTAAAATATTTTCTACCGATTCACGAAATTTAGCCGGATGTGCGGTACCCAAAATCAGGCCTGGTTGGCCTTCATCGCGAATTGAATTAAGCGCCTGATAAGCCACTGCTGCGTGCGGCTCACTGATATACCCCTTGGCAGCCAGTGCACGCATAGCCACTTGAGTATAATCCTCATCAACGGCATATCCCTGCAAGACGTCGGCAGGCAGGTAACCTTTTTCAATGATGGCTTCAATGCGCGGCCAGTTATTCGGTTGGCTTACATCCATCGCATTGGATAAGGTTGCCACTGTGGGCTTTGCTGACCAGATGCCAGTTTTAAGGTATCGAGGCACGGTATCGTTGATATTCGTGGCGGCGACAAAGCCTTTTACAGGTAAACCCAAAACCTTTGCCAGCATGCCTGCAGTCAAATTCCCAAAATTTCCACTTGGCACCGATATAGTCAGTTGCTGACGCTGCTGTTTCGGAATTTGCGCAACCGCTTCAAAGTAATAACAAATTTGTGCTAATAAGCGGCTGATATTGATCGAGTTGGCAGAATTCAGATGAATATCAGCACGTAACTTAGGATCGTCAAACGCCGCTTTGACCAACGCCTGACACTGATCAAAATCACCTTCCACCGCCAAGGTACGAATATTCCCCCCCAAGGTGGCGAAAAGCTTTTCCTGCAGCAAGCTGATCTTACCCTTAGGGTACAAAATCACTACATCAACATTATCTAAGCCGTGGAACGCATGTGCCACCGCCGCTCCGGTATCCCCTGAAGTTGCGGTCAGGATGGTCAGGCGTTGATTAGCAGAAAAATGCGCCAGACATTGCGCCATAAAACGCGCGCCAAAGTCTTTAAACGCCAGTGTGGGGCCATGAAAAAGCTCCAGATTGAAGGTGTTGTCATCAATCGCTGTAACCGGAGCCGGAAAGGTGAACGCCTGACTGACAATTTGATGCAAATCTGCGCGGCTAATTTCATCGCCAATTAAATGACCGAGGATTTCCACAGAACGGCCAACCAGATCACGCTCAAGTAGTTCATCGATATTGTTAAGAGGCTGAATATCCGTCGGAAAAAATAACCCTTGTTGCTCACCCAAGCCCAACTTTAATGCTTGTTCGAAATTTACGGTTTGTTGCTCTACTTTAAGGTTTACTAACTGCATGGCGATTCCTTTACGATTTGGGTGCCCAGAGTATTAATTTTGCAGATGTGACTGAAACCATTGTCATTTTGTATGTAATGGTCTTGCAAATATTGGTGAATTATTTGCGCGTTTTGCAGTTGATCGGTAAGTGCAAAAACGGTCGGGCCCGAGCCAGAAATCCCAAATGCCAGCCCGCCATGGGACTGGGCAAAGGCCTTGGCTGAATCAAACCCCGGGAGTAATGCCCTGCGGTGCGGCTCGGCAAGTACATCGACTAACATGGCTGCAGCGGTCGACTCGTCACCACGGTGTAACGCATCGACAAACACGGATAAGTTTCGGGCCGCAGTTAAGGTTGTGGACATTGGCACCTGGGTCGGCAATATGTTACGCGCCGCTGACGTAGAGACTGTCGCACCGGAATAACACACTACCCAGTACCAGTTTTCAAATACCGGTAGTTGACGGGCTATGGTCTGCTGATGCTCAACCATCAATGTCATGCCGCCAAGCCAGGCGGGGGCAACATTATCATAATGCACACTGCCGCTTATCTTGCCTTCCAGCTCCCCCATCATGGCTAACAGTCGCTGTTGGTCACACAGGTCACCGTAAAAATGGTTTATTGCCGCCAGTGCAGCCACAATTGAGCTCGCACTGGAGCCTAAGCCACTGCCGATGGGCAAATTTTTATGCAAAGTCATATGGGCGGCCGGCTGCTTGTTTATATCCAGCCCCATGGCATCCCAATAAAAGTGATAGGCCTGGGCAACAATATTGGCGTCTGGATCAGCGGGCAGCTTTGTGGCGAACTGCCCAGTTACGCTTAAGCCAAACTGTTCGCTGGCAACCAGTTCAACGGTATCACCGAGTTTTGTGCCGTCGACAGGGGCCAATGCTGCTCCTAGCAGGTCGAAGCCAACACTGACATTACCAATTGAAGCGGGTGCAAAGGCGCTTACCTTTTGCGCTGTGGTCATTAGAGTTCCTGTTTCCATGGCATTGTCCTCATGATATCGGCGAATACGCCGGCTGCCGTCACTTCTGCTCCAGCCCCGTAGCCGCGAATCACAAACGGGATGGGAGAATAATAACGAGAGTGAACAGCCAAGGCATTTTCACCATCTTTCACCGCGTAGAGAGGATGGGAATCATCAACTTCAATAATCTCAACGCGGCACTTGCCATTTTCTATTTTCCCTACGTATCTCAGTACCTTGCCTTGTTTTGCCGCAGCTGTCACCTTTTGCTGATAGTGGCTGTCGAGCTTGGGTAAGTTACTCAAAAAATGATCGACCGTGCCGACAGCATCAAAGTCGGCCGGCAACACAGATTCAACCTCAATGTCCGACAACTCCATCTGCATGCCTGCTTCGCGCGCCATTATCAGCAACTTACGAGCGACATCCATACCACTTAAGTCATCACGGGGGTCGGGTTCGGTAAAGCCATTTTGCTTTGCCTGCATGGTGGCCTCAGAAAGGGTTTTCCCCTCTTCTAAACGACCAAAGATCTCAGACAGCGAGCCAGACAAAATACCTTCAAATTGCTGCAAGCTATCCCCGGCATATATCAACTTTTGCAAGTTTTCGATGACCGGCAAGCCAGCCCCCACTGTCGTTTCATACAAAAACTGACGACGGGTATCTAACGCCGTATCACGCAACTTCTCATAGTATGCCTGACTGGATGTGTTGGCTTTTTTATTCGGTGTTACAACGTGAAACCCTGCCAGCATATATTCGACATACTGTTTAGCAATTTGATCACTGGTGGTGCAGTCCACTATCACGGGGTTAATCAAACTATTTTGTTGAACAAACTGCTGTAATCGCTCTATGGTGAATTTATCCTTGCTGTGACCAAGTGCGTTTTTCCAATCGCTGGTCAGGTCGATACCGGCATCTTCAAGTAACAACCCTTTACTATTAGCGATACCAAATACCCGTAAGCGAATATTCTTCTCTGCCAGTTCGGGCTGCTGACGTTGAATTTGCTTGAGCAGTTCGCCACCCACAGTTCCGCAACCAACCAAGAATAAGTCGATTGTGTGTTTATCCGAAAAGAAATTGTGATGAACGGTTCGCACCGCATCGAGTGCCTTATCAGATTCGACCACGGCACTGATGGAACGTTCTGACGACCCCTGAGCAATGGCAACAACATTAACCCTGGCCTGGGCCAGTGAACTGAAAAACCGCGCTGCCAATCCCTGATATTGGCGCATTCCATCACCGACTAAAGACACGATGGCAACCTTGTCTCTGAGTTCAATGTGCTCCAGCAACTGATTAGACAATTCCAGTTCAAACTCCCGGCGCAGCACGTCTTCAGCGCGCGCCGCATCTTTACTGTACACGCAGAAACTGATGCTATATTCAGACGACGACTGAGTAATCAGAACAATAGAAATATTGGCATTAGATATGGCTTTGAAAATTCGGCTCGCCATGCCCACCATGCCTTTCATGCCCGGTCCAGCAACGTTAATCATGGTCAGGTTTTCGAGGTGCGAAATACCCTTGACCGTGGTCCACTTATCGCTTTTTTCATTGCTGATCAGAGTTCCCGGGGCTGCGGGATTAAGGGTATTTCTGATTCTGCACGGAATATGGTACTGAGCAATTGGACCAATCGTTTTTGGATGCAAAACCTTGGCACCAAAATAAGACAACTCCATCGCTTCTTGGTAAGTGAGCTTATCGAGCAGCACTGCATGCTCGACCTCTCTTGGGTCAGCATTATAGACGCCGTCGACATCCGTCCATATCTCGCATACCTCTGCGCCTAAACAGGCGGCAAGAATCGCTGCTGAGTAGTCTGAACCATTGCGTCCCAGGGTGACTTTTTCACCTTGTGCGTTGGCGGCCACGAATCCGGGCACAATTAATACCTGCTGGGTGTCCACTGCCAGTTGGCTAAAACGTGCAACAGTCTGTTGAATATCCGCCAAACTATCCAGGTAGTCCCCCTCAGCAAGGACGAAATCCACAGGATCTATGACGCTGGCTTGATGTCCCTGCGCGTGCAGTAACGCCCTGAACAAATTGACACTGACATATTCACCCAGACTTAATATCTGCGCGGTCACCGCTTCAGGCGCATGTTGCAGCATGCTGATGCCCTTTAGCTGCGTACTCAAGGTCGATATCTTGTCACTGATAAAGGTGCGTAACAGCCCGGCATCAAACGCCGACAAGGCATCGTGCAATTCATCGCAAATGCCATTTAGTTTCATATCCAGCTTAGCAAGAAGGTCATGATAGTCCTCGCCCAAAGCTGCCTGCTCAACTAAGTGGGACAATGCATTAGTGACACCTTGCGGTGCCGACAGCACAACAGCGACTTGGGTACCTGCTGTGGTGGTTACTATGTCACTCACGCTTAAATAACGACGTGCATCTGCCAGTGATGAACCACCAAACTTAAGTACTTTCATTTTTCCGCTCCTCGCCTATGGCAATCTCTGCCAACGCTATTGTGCCTATGTGCCGATATCCATCAAGCACCTGTTAGCCAAAAAAAAACCCGCTTCCTGTTAGGTCGCGGGCTTTTCATATTTGTTAGGTACTAGCCAGCGACCATCCGATGTAGGGTGGTAATCATCATAATGCCGGTGCTAGAGATCATATTCATAGGTCTAAATGTACGTATAGACGTCTAAATGTCAAGACGTATATTCTTAAATAGCCAAAATTAAATAAACTTTCGTTATTTATGCATAATTATGCAGAGCGTTGCAAGTAAAGCGGTCAAATTGTTGAGTTGACCACACTGGCGCTAGGTGAGTAGAGACCAAAATCCTGCAACACCCGTCCCAGCGCTTGAGGGCATACGGGTTTAGTCAACACCTCCACTGCGCCGTATTGCAGTGCGCGACTGCGGGTTTCGCGCTGCCGATCACCCGTTACAACAATAGACAAAGTTTCAATGCCCTGTTGTTTGATTGCTTGTAACAACTCCCAACCGTCCATCTGCGGCATGGCTAAATCAATAAAACACACGCTGATGTGGGTTTGTTGCAGAACTGTCAGGGCTTGCTGGCCATGTTCGGCCAAATGCACATCCACCGGCCAGTCATGGGGTAATGTTTTACGCAGCATACGCTGTGCGAGCTGAGAGTCGTCGCAAATCAGTATTGGAAATTCCATGTATTGTTGTTCTTTTTCTTGTGCCTCAAAGGCATTGTATCGACACCACCGCAGTTTGCAATGGCGCTATTGTTTGCAAACTTCACTAACTTCGGGCTAATGTCGGAATATCTAATCATTGCGCCAATTCATTTATGCTGCATCACACAATTGCCTACGAAATTCTCAAAGCCTTTGAAAAACACTTTCGACTCTACAGCCGAATCACGCGGGATGCGCAACTTTATTTTGAACAAGCTCGTTGGAAAGACTCACAAAGCGCAGTAAAACAACGAATCAGCATTTATGAGGGTGCCCTGGCGGATGTGGTCAGTGTGCTCTACCACAAATTTGAACCTCGCACTCAAGACCACCAGTTTTGGCGACAACTTAAACTCGCCTACATTAATGTGCTGGCCGATCACCCTCAGTACGAGTTAGCGGAAACCTTTTATAACTCTGTAATTGGTCGTCTTTTTACGCACTCTAAAATTGACGATGAAGTCATTTTCTTACTCCCAAGCCGGTGTTACTTGCCCGGTCAACAAAGACAAAAAGTGGTCAATCAATTCACCGGAAACGCCAATATTGCGCTGACCATGGGTGACATTTTTGCCAGCTACCAACTCAATATTGAATTGGCTAACCGCGATCAGGACGTCAGGAATATTGTCAGTTTTTTCGCGCAAAATTACGCCGACAGTCAATTTCAATTACCCTATCAGGTAGACATGCTCAAGCCGGTCTTTTACCGCAACAAAGGGGCCTATTTGATCGGCCGCATATCCGGTGAACAAGGCAGTATTCCTTTTGTGGTCGCCCTGATGCTGGATGAAAATAAACAACTCTATGTGGACGCGATCCTTACCAGTCGACGAGATCTCTCTGTACTGTTCGGTTTCGCCCGTTCCTATTTCCTGGTCGATAGTCAGTACCCGGCCGAAGTCGTCGCGTTTCTGCAGGAGCTGCTACCAAACAAAAAACACTTTGAGCTGTACACCGCAATCGGCTTTTACAAGCACGGTAAAACCGTATTTTACCGCAACTTTCTTCAACATCTTGAGACATCGCAGGATTTGTTCGAAGCAGCCCCCGGCATTCCGGGCCTGGTCATGGAGGTATTCCATTTACCCAGTTATGGCGTGGTGTTTAAAATCATCAAGGATGAATTCCCTGAAAGTAAAAAGATCACCCGCGAGCGTGTCGTCGAATGCTATCGACTAGTAAAAATGCACGATCGTGTGGGTAGAATGGCAGACACTCACGAGTTCGCTAATTTTCGTTTACCCCTCAACCGGATAAGCCCGGAATTGCTCGACGAGTTGCAGCGCTTGTGTAAAAAGTCGATTGAGATACAGGGGGACACTTTATTAATAAAGCACCTGTACATTGAACGCAAAATGACGCCCCTGAACTTATACCTGCAGCAAGAAACCGACCCACACAAAACCGAATTGGTCATTCAGGATCTTGGCTTTTGTATTAAAGAAATTGCCGCAGCGCGCATTTTCCCGGGTGACATGCTGCATAAAAATTTCGGCGTAACCCGTCACGGTCGGGTTATTTTTTATGACTATGACGAGATCTGTTATATGCACGAGCGTCAATTCAGGGATCTGCCCAAAAACGATGACCCCTACGCCGTCGACACCTTGTCAGTCGGTCCGGAGGATGTATTCCCGGAACAATTTGAGCACTTTATCGTCGGCAAAAAAGCCCATAAAGACATACTCAAGCATCACCATCCGGAGCTGATGCAACCAGAGTATTGGCGTTCCCTGCAGCGCTCGGTGGGTGACGGCGAAATTAAAGAAGTACAGCCTTATCCCCCACAGCGGCGCTTTCAACGGAATTGATCCTTAGATGGCTAACACCGCCAGCCAGACTGAACTGATAAAACCCACGCCCCATACAACAGAGCGCAGCAGATGGGCGTCGATTAAATACAAAATATGATAAGCAACTCTGGCGATAACAAAGGCTATCGCTAGCCATTGAGCCTGTTGACCAGTGTTATTAGTGACCACTGCCGCGAGTAAGGCAGGAGCAAACATAACCAAAGCCTCAAACGCATTTTGATGGGCTGCTTTGGCACGGGCACCAAACCCTTGCAGTTTATCCTGTTGTGCCCTGGGGTGACGATTATCATATCCGCCGAGGCGATTTTGGGCGATCGCCAATGGTGCCTTGGATAAAATAGGCAGTACAATGGCAATCAATAAACAAATCATCATGGTTGTCATACAGTGTCCTTTGTTTTTTTGTTATCAGGTTGTCTATGTTATCCACACTACTAGGTATTTGCACACCTTCTGCTGAACAACAACTGTTTACCGACTGGGACAACCCAGCGGGTTGCGAGTTGTGGGTTAAACGTGATGATCTGATTCACCCGATCATTTCTGGCAACAAATGGCGAAAATTAGCCGCTAATCTTGCCTACGCTGCTGAGCAAAATTGTCGCCATTTGGTCAGTTTTGGTGGCGGCCATTCTAATCATTTGCACGCGCTGGGGTATGTTGCCCGTCAACTGGGTTGGCGATTCACTGCGTTAGTACGGGGTGACTATCGGCATCAACTGACGCCAACACTACAAGATCTAACGGACTGGGGCTGCAACATTCAGTACGTGACAAAGCAAGAATATCAGCAAAGAACTCAACAAACCTATCTGCAAAGACTTCAGCAACAACTGCCTGACGCCCTGATCATTCCCGAGGGCGGTTCTAATCAGCTTGCCCTTGATGGCTGTCAACAGATAGTCAGTGAATTGCAGCGCCACTACGATTACCTGTTACTGCCGGTCGCAAGTGGCGGGACGATGGCGGGCCTTTTATCCGCCCGCCCTGCCTGTCAGGTCATTGGTGTTGCTATGTTAAAAGGACGCGATTATCTGGAATCACTGGTCACGGACTTGCTGTCTGAACCTCAATCAGGCTGGCACATAGAACATAAATACCATCATGGTGGCTACGCCAAGCAGTCTGAACAGCTGCTAGAGTTTTTAGCAGAGCCGGGAATCACACCTTCGTTGCCCCTCGAACCGGTCTATAGCGGAAAGCTATTCTATGCAGTACGGGATATGCTGGCCAACGGCGCTTTTCGGTCTGGTTCACGTATTTTGCTCCTGCATACCGGCGGTGTCCGAAACAGGACTGACTAAAGTGCATAAGATGTGCAATTTTTTGCATAAATTTCCGTTTACAGCAGCCAGAATCCTGCTAGATTGACCTTTTTCTGCGCTCAAGGAGCTTCTTTCTGCTATGTCCGATTTCTCCATACCGGCACAGGCTGCGGTAAAGCCTGATAACGTCACGCTGAATATCGCAAAATTTGGCGGTACCAGCGTGGCTGATTTTGATGCCATGCAAAATTGTGTGCGTGTTGTTCAGGCAAATCCCGCAACACGTGTGGTGGTGGTCAGTGCGTCAGCTGGCGTAACGAATTATTTGGTTGAGCTGGCACACACGGCGATGACGCCTTCTGCCATCGACGACACCATAGCGAAGATTAAACGCATTGAGCTTAATATTCTGGCCCGTTTGACCGATAGCAGCGACGCAGACGTTAAATTAAATGAACTGTTCGGTCAGTTAGAAGAATTAGCCCACCATGAAGAAATTCTGCATCGCCCAGATCTTAAAGACGCGTTACTGTCTCTTGGCGAGAGAATGTCGTCATTATTGTTTAGCGAGGTACTAAAGCAAGCCGGTTCAGCGGCAATCAACTTCGATGCACGAAAAGTGGTGGTTACTGACAGCACTTTTGGCGAAGCCGTACCTCAAATCAGCGCCATTGCCCAACGCTGCAATGCGTTACTCAAGCCATCACTGGATGACGCCATTCATGTAACGCAGGGATTTATTGGTGCCGATGAACAGGGCGCCACCACCACATTAGGACGCGGCGGCTCAGACTATACAGCAGCTTTATTGGCTGAAGCCTTAGATGCACAAACCTGTGAAATATGGACTGACGTTACTGGTGTATACACCACCGATCCCAGAATCACCGCAGCTGCCCGCCCGTTACCCGAGCTGAGCTTTGAAGAAGCCGCGGAAATGGCCACCTTCGGTGCCAAAGTGTTACACCCTGCCACTATGGTTCCTGCGGTAAGAAAGGACATCAAGGTGTTCGTTGGCTCCAGTAAAGAGCCGCAAAAAGGCGGCACGTGGATTGCGAAAGACTGCTTACATGAGCCTCATTATCGCGCCATCACACGACGTAAAGATCAGGTCATGGTAACGGTAAAAACGCCGAAAATGCTGTACGCACCCGGCTTTTTGCAACAAGTGTTTGGCATTATCGCCAGTCATAATCTGAGTATCGACTTGGTCACTACTTCTGAGATCTCCGTGTCGATGACCATCGATAACCCACCTAATTCAGTCCGCCAGAAAATCAACCAGCAGACCATTGATGAACTGCGTGAAATTTGCGAAGTGAAAGTTGAGGACGGTTATGATCTGGTAACCGTGGTAGGCAACAATATGCACAGTGAAGCCGGAGTTTCGAGCCGCATATTCAATGCGGTAACCTCACACAACCTGAGAATGATCTGCTACGGCGCCAACCCGCACAATATGTCGTTTCTGGTCAACGCCAGTGACAGTGACGATGTGGTGCGCGACTTACACAAAGATTTGTTTGAATAACGTCAGCAACTGATAGTTAGCAAGTTATAAAAAAGGCCCGTCATAGATCATATGGCGGGCCTTTTTAGTAGATTAGATAAATCTAGCGAGTACCAAATATTTTATCACCTGCATCACCCAGCCCGGGCAAGATATACCCATGCTCGTTCAGTCTGTCATCGACCGCTGCGGTAAAGATCTCTATGTCCGGGTGGGCATCGGTGACCGCTTTAATTCCTTCCGGCGCCGCCACCAAAAACAAGCCCATTATATGGGTGCAGCCTTTTTGCTTTAACAGATCAATGGTTGCTATCAGTGTTCCGCCGGTGGCTAACATAGGATCAACGATCAATGCGGTACGCTGCTCAACGTCATTAACAACCTTATCGAAATAAGCCACAGGTTGCAGCGTCTCTTCATCACGGTATAAGCCAACTACGCTGATTTTGGCATTCGGGATAAGGTTCATCACCCCATCGAGCATGCCCAAACCCGCGCGCAGAATAGGCACCACGGTGATTTTTTTACCCTTGATACGTTCCACTGCGATTTGCGCGCCCGACCAGCCATCAATGGTCACGGCTTCAGTGGCGATATCGCGGGTCGCTTCGTAGGTCAGCAAATTACCCACTTCGCTGGCCAATTCGCGAAAATGCTTACTACTTATTCCGGCTTCACGCATCAGACCAAGTTTATGTTGTACTAAAGGATGTTTAATTTCGTGTACTGCCATGCTGGCCTCCCCGTTTAAGGCAGCTCTCGCTATGCCTTCAATTTGCTTATATGTCGTCAGCGAACCCATCAGCGATTTAATCGCGACAAAGAGTACCCTGTAATTTCTCTATGATGGCCACATTGGCTGAAGGAAAAGTGTAGTCATTCAGATCTTGCAGCCTCACCCATTTTCCTTGTTGGCCTTCCATCCCTCGAGGTTCACCTTTAAATGCATCGACTACCCGAACATCTAATACCACTTGTTTATCACCGTAATCATGCTCAATAACCATCAATGGCCGTTGCTCAAGCACCTGAATGCCCACTTCTTCCTGTAATTCTCTGGAAAGGGCTTGCTGCATGCTTTCGTTTTGTTCTTTCTTACCACCGGGAAATTCCCACTTTCCGCCCTGATGTAAATCATCAGCACGCTTGGTGATAAAGATTTCTTGATTGCGCACTATGACGCCAACCGCCACTTCTACTGTTTTAACCATAAATAAAACAAAGCCGGCTTACGCCGGCTTTCCTTAACTTAATTTGCCATGACACTGTTTGTATTTTTTACCAGAGCCACAAGGACAAGGGTCATTACGGCCCACTTTAGGTCCTTGACGGATGGCCGCCTGACCCTCCTGAGGCTGCGCAGACGGACCCGACAGTTGCTCTTTCTTCTGTAATTCTTCTGCTTGTCTGCGACGCTGTTCTTCAAGCTGCTCAGCATCAGACTCTGCCCGCAACTGGACCTTTGAAAGCGTGGTGATCACATCCGTTTTCAGATTTTCCAGCATTTGCGAGAACAATTCGAAAGATTCGCGCTTATATTCCTGCTTGGGGTTCTTTTGTGCGTAGCCACGTAAGTGAATACCCTGACGCAGATGGTCCATGGCTGACAGATGGTCTTTCCAATGGGTGTCCAAAGACTGCAGCATGATAGCCTTTTCGACCTGGCGCATCACATCTTTGCCAAATTGCTCTTCTTTGCTGGTATAAGCGGCGCTCACTTGCTCAACAATGCGTTCACGCAATTTCTCTTCAAACAATTTGTCGTCATTGTCCAACCATTGCTGGATTGGCAAATCGAGGGCGAAATCACCTTTGATCCGCTCTTCAAGCCCGGCAACGTCCCACATCTCTTCCAGTGACTGCGGCGGAATATATTCACTGATGATGCCATTCACCACATCTTCACGGATATTCTGAATGGTTTCACTGATGTCGCCTTCATCCATTAACTCATTGCGCTGCTCATAGATGACCTTACGCTGATCGTTAGCGACGTCATCGAATTCCAACAAGCTCTTACGGATATCGAAGTTGCGTCCTTCTACTTTGCGCTGCGCGTTCTCAATGGCACGATTCAACCAGGGGTGCTCGATTTCTTCACCACGTTTCATACCCAAACGCTTCATCATTGCACCCATACGATCAGATGCAAAAATCCGCATCAGGGGATCTTCCAAAGACAAATAGAAACGCGATGAACCCGGATCGCCCTGACGACCAGCACGACCACGCAACTGATTATCGATACGACGAGATTCGTGACGTTCAGTGCCAATAATGTGCAAACCACCGGCTTCCAGCACCTTATCGTGCTCAACCTTCCAGTCGGCTTTAACTTTAGCAATTTGCTCTTCGGTGGGGTTTTCAATTTTAGCCAGTTCGGCTTCCCAGCTGCCGCCCAACACAATATCCGTCCCCCGGCCTGCCATGTTGGTAGCAATGGTTACGGCACCAGGCTTACCCGCTTGAGCAATAATATCTGCTTCCTGAGCGTGGAATTTAGCGTTGAGGACCTTGTGTTTAATTTTAGCCTTGGTCAGAGCCTTAGACAGCAATTCGGAATTTTCGATACTGATGGTACCCACCAAAACCGGTCTGCCCTGCTCAACCGTTTGCAGAATGTCTTTGATGATGGCTTCAAATTTTTCTTCTGCTGTCAGATATACGTGGTCTGTACGATCATCACGGATCATCGGCTTGTTGGTCGGAATCACCACCGTTTGCAGACCATAGATTGAATTAAATTCGAACGCTTCAGTGTCTGCAGTACCTGTCATGCCCGACAACTTGTCGTACAAGCGGAAGTAATTCTGGAAGGTAATCGATGCCAGTGTTTGGTTTTCGTTCTGGATCCGAACCCCTTCTTTGGCTTCAACTGCCTGGTGCAGGCCTTCAGACCAGCGGCGACCTTCCATTGTTCGACCAGTATGCTCGTCAACAATGACAATTTCGCCATCTTTGACGATGTAATCTACGTCTTTTTGGAACAGATGATGGGCACGCAGTGCGGCGTTAACGTGATGCAGTAAAGAAATGTTCTGCGCGGCGAATAACGATTCGTCTTCGCCCAGCACCCCATTACGTAGCAAAATTTCTTCAATGTGTACCTGACCTTTCTCGGTTAGGTGAATCTGCTTGGATTTCTCGTCAACGGTAAAGTCACCGTCGCCTTCCACGCCTTCTTCATCTTCTTTGTCCTGACGCACCAGCTCAGGGATAATCTTATTGATTTGGCGATACAACTCAGAGGAGTCTTCTGCTGGCCCTGAAATAATCAGCGGCGTCCGGGCTTCATCAATCAGGATGGAGTCGACTTCATCAATGATTGCGTAGTGAAGCGGACGCTGAACACGTTGCTCAGGAGCAAAGGCCATATTGTCGCGCAAATAGTCAAAACCAAATTCATTGTTGGTTCCGTAGGTAATGTCCGCAGCATAGGCCTGGCGTTTTTCTTCATGCCCCATGCCCGGCACGTTACAACCGACGGTCAGCCCCAGGAAACCGAATAACGGACGAGACCAGTCAGCATCACGGCGGGCCAGGTAATCATTCACCGTTACCACGTGCACGCCTTTACCTGACAAGGCATTAAGATAAGCAGGCAAGGTTGAAGTCAGGGTCTTACCTTCACCAGTACGCATTTCGGAAATTTTGCCCTGATGTAACACCATACCGCCGAGCATCTGAACGTCAAAGTGACGCATGCCGAATACGCGCTTGGATGCCTCGCGAACCACAGCAAAGGCTTCCACCAAAATGTCATCTACACTGGTGCCTTTTTGCAACTGGCTTTGAAAGTCAGCGGTTTTTGCTTTCAACTCATCGTCGCTGAGCTTTTCATAGTCAGCTTCAAGTTGATTAATTTGATTAACTTGTTTGGCAAGTTTCTTCAGAATCCGGTCATTACTGCTACCGAAAATTCTGGCTAAAATATTTGAGAACATGGATTTACCGCTTCCAATCTTTTAAGTTTATATTTCCACTGTGCGCGGGCAAAAAAACAACAAATCGGCCCTTGAGCCGATTGTAACTTACTTTAGGTCGAGACGTTAGCGACGTGACACATAAGGTAACGGATCTTGTTGGACTCCGTTCCTTAACACTTCGTAATGTACATGTGCACCGGTGGAGCGTCCTGTCGAACCCATTACACCTATATGCTGACCTTTGGTGACAACATCGCCGAGTTCAACGATGATGTCTTTGTTGTGACCGTAGCGCGTCACTAAACCATCACCATGGTCAATCTCGATTAAGTTCCCATAACCATACCGTTCGCCTGACCAGGTCACTATGCCAGCACCTGTAGCAACCACAGGGTCACCTTCTTTACCGGCAAAATCCAAGCCTTTATGCATGGCTGGCTGTCCACTGAAAGGGTCTTTTCGAACCCCATAATAAGATGATAACCAACCGGACTTGATCGGACGTCCAGCTAAATAGCTCTGTTCATCGATATGGTGACTCATCAGGATGGATTCAAGGGCAGAGAGTTGTTTCGATTTGCTGTCTAACGAAGCCAGCATGGCGTTCATCCCCTGAATCACCTCATCGCTGTTTTGTACCACAAAGTCGGCCAGTTCAGCCGAAGGACCACCCACCGCGGGCTCATTGCCAAAACCGAACTCTTCAACTGGCAAACTGGCACGCTCAGCCAGTTTAATCCCTAACGCATCTAAACGGCGAATCTGCGCTTGCATATCGCCAAGTTTGATCAACATACCGGTCAGTTTTTGTTGGGCATCATCACGCAATGCGACAACCTGATTTTGTTGTTCTGCTAAGGCCTGCTGTGTTTGCGCAATACGAATTAGATCGGCTTGCTGACGACTAGCCTGCTGACTGCCAAACCAATAGCTCAGACACGCCAAGGCGACAGCCACCAATAACAGTTGGTATAGCTGTACTGTGACCGTTCGCTCACGGCGGTTTAAAGTAAAGTTAAATTGTATATTCATATCGTCGTGTTCAGGTGCTCGTCAAATTACTTACACTTACTGCTTGTTATCCAGAATTTGTACCAACTCTAAAACCACAAAGCACAAGCTGTTGAATTTAAACCCTTTTAATTATCGTTTTTACGACCTTCCTAAACGTAAAAATGCCGCATAATGCGGCATTTGTAAAACGATTTGTGTTATGAATTTACCGCCACAGGGGCGACAAAATGGATCGGTGTTTGTTCTTCAGTATAAGTGACATATTCCCATGCCTGCTTATCTGCCAACATTGCACGCAACAATTTGTTGTTCAGCCCATGGCCTGATTTGTATGCGCGCAACTCACCAATGATGGCGTGAGCCCCTAAATACAGGTCACCCACAGCATCCAGGATTTTATGTTTGAGGAATTCATCCTCATAACGTAATCCTTCCTGATTCAATACCCGGTATTCATCCAGCGCGACAGCATTTTCCATGCTACCACCCAGCGCCAGGTTATTGGCATGCATATACTCCAGGTCTTTCATAAAGCCGAAAGTACGTGCACGACTGATTTCATCGACATACGAGTCAGAACTAAAATCCATCACCATGTGTTGACGGGTCTGACTGATCACCGGATGGTCAAAGTCGATACGGAAATCCACTTTAAATCCATCATAGGGATGAAATTCTGCCCACTTATCGCCTTCTTCTACCCGGATTTTGCGCTTGATGCGGATAAAGCGCTTGGCCACGGGCAGTTCTTCGATACCGGCAGTTTGCAGCAAAAAGATAAACGGACTGGCACTACCATCCATAATAGGTAGTTCATTAGCATCAACTTCAACAATGATGTTGTCGATACCCAGTCCTGCAAGCGCCGATGACAAATGCTCCACCGTTGAGATGCTGACACCGTCAGCATTACTCAAACAGGTACACAGCACAGTGTCGCCGACAGCATCAGCAACAGCCGGAATATCTGCATAAGGTTCAAGGTCCATGCGCCGATACACAATACCTGTGTTCGCGGGCGCAGGGCGGAGAGTCATAGTGACCTTGTCGCCTTTGTGCAGTCCAATTCCAGTGGCCTGTACGGCCTGTTTAATTGTGCGTTGTTTAATCATTCAACTAATAACTTGCAGTTCATTTAGCCAAAAAGGGCGCGTATTTTACTGGTGTGACCAGAAAATGTCAAAAAAGTGCCCAAGTTGTCCGTTTAGCTGACGGTTACTTAATCAGCCTGACGTCGCAAAAATGCCGGAATATCCAGGTATTCATCACGCTCCTGAGGCACTTCACTGCGCTCAGCATTACGCTCCGGAGCAGCATGGGTTTGCGGCTGCGTCTGCGGTTGCTTTGCCGTGTTGCCGTGATTACCGTAAACCGGCTCTGAAACGTCCGTATCAGGCAGTACCTGTTGGCGCGTCGCAGTCTGACGGCCTGATGTACTCACCAGCGCAATATCAGGTTTACGTTCAGCACCGATACCTGTCGCGACCACGGTCACGCGCAGCTCATCAGACATTTCCATGTCGATCACAGTACCTACAACCACAGTGGCGTTTTCAGATGCGAAGGCTTTAACCGCGTTACCGACAATTTCAAACTCATCGATGCTGAAATCAGGGCCTGCAGTGATATTCACCAAGATACCGCGGGCACCGGACAGATCGACATCTTCCAATAACGGACAAGCGATGGCCTGTTCAGCAGCTTCTTCAGCGCGATCAGGACCTGATGCCGAGCCACTGCCCATCATTGCTGTACCCATTTCTGACATCACAGTTTTTACGTCAGCAAAGTCGACGTTGATCAGGCCTGGACGGGTAATTAATTCTGCAATCCCCTGCACTGCGCCGCTTAGTACGTTGTTCGCTTCGCTGAACGCTTGCAGCAAAGGTGTGCCTTTGGGCATGATTTTTAATAGCTTTTCATTCGGGATAGTGATCAGCGAGTCAACCGAACGAGACAGCTCTTCGATGCCGGTTTCAGCAAAAGCTGCACGTTTTTTGCCTTCAAAGCTGAACGGCTTAGTGACAACTGCTACGGTCAGAATGCCTAACTCACGGGCGACCTTAGCCACCTCTGGCGCAGCACCTGTACAGGTACCACCACCCATACCCGCAGTAATGAACACCATATCCGCACCCTGTAGGGTTTGACGGATGGTGTCATGGTCTTCGATAGCAGCATTGCGGCCGATATCAGGATTCGCCCCGGCACCTAGCCCCTTGGTCACACTGCTACCAATTTGTAAGGTGACATTGGCTGAAGACTTGCGTAATACCTGCGCATCAGTATTAATCGCAATAAATTCAACGCCTTCGATGTTTTGCTCAACCATGTGTTCAATGGCATTACCGCCACCGCCACCTACACCGATGACTTTAATTACAGCGTCTTCGCTATGATTATTGTCCATTAATTCAAACATTTTACTCTCCGCTTATAGTTAGTTTCGGTAGCCCCACATCCTATTTCACTACCGAGTATTGCAATGATTGCGGGTTAACGACGATTTTACCTTTATTTTCAACTCTTTAGCCAATTGAAATTTACATCACAGGTAAATTGACCGATCCCCGCTACCCAATTCGTTAAAATGAGCCTTTAAAAAAGCTCTGCAAACGCTGCCAAACCCCTTCAGACTTGCGTCCTTTTGCGCGTTTTTGTGTGGCCAGATCTCCCTGACCGTAAATCAATAAACCGACCACGGTGGCGTAGACAGGGTCGTCCACATAGTCCGCCAGTCCTTTTATGTCTTTTGGTGTACCAACTCGCACTGGCATCTGGAATAGTTCTTCAGCAAACTCCACCGCGCCTTCCATCTTGGCAGTACCGCCGGTTAACACGATGCCGGCCGCAATTTGTTCTTCCAGACCGCTTTTCTTAATCTGTTCTTGTACCAGCTCAAACAGCTCCTGATAGCGAGGCTCGATCACTTCGGACAAGGTATGGCGCGACATGGCCCGAGCCGGACGCCCGCCCACACTCGGCACCTCTATGGTTTCTTCCATGTGCACCATGTCTTTAAGCGCACAGGCATAATTAACTTTTATTTCTTCCGCGTGACTGATTGGCGTGCGGAAGATCTTGGCGATGTCATTGGTAATCTGGTTACCTGCCACCGGTATAACCGCGGTGTAACGGATTGCACCGTCAGCATAAATCACGATATCGATGGTGCCGGCACCAATATCGACCACGCAGACGCCCAGTTCTTTTTCATCATCCGTCAGCACCGCATAACTTGATGCCAATGCCGAAAAGATGACTTGGTCGTCGGATAACCCACAGCGTTCTACACACTTAATCAGGTTGCGCGCCATGTCGTCAGAACAGGTGACGATATGCACTTCCGCTTCCATGCGCACCCCTGACATGCCGACAGGATTTTTAATTTTTTCCTGCACATCGATGGTGTATTCCTGCGGCAACACATGCAACATGCGACGTTCCGCTGCAATTGGCACAGAGCGGGCGGCATGGATAACATTGTCCACGTCGTCTTCTGTGACCTCTTTATTGTTAATGGGCACCATGCCATTGGCGTTTTGGCACTGCACATGGCGGCCTGAAATCGACAAATACACCGATGACACTTTGCAATCTGCCATCATTTCCATTTCATCAACCGCCCCCTGGACAGATTGCACCACCAGGTTCAGGTCATTGACGCCGCCTTTATCCATCCCTCTGGCCGGATTGGTCGCCATCCCAACGATGCTGATTTTGCCATCGTCCAGCACTTCACCGACCACGGCTTTCACCTGACTACTGCCAATATCCAGACCTACAATGAGGTTTCGTTCCGTACCCTTTGACATGCTACTTAACTCTCACTTTTCCAACCTACTGCCAGCCCGGTGTCATAGCGCAAATCGACGTAGTCGACCTGACGCTGTTCCTTGCTGAGCAACGGGTACAAATCAACAAACCTTTGCACCCTGTCAATAAATTCGTGGCGTCCGATATTCAACCGCACACCATTTGTTAGCTTTACCTGCCACGCATATCGCTCACTCAGCGACAACTCTTCAATCTGCAA
>CAXQZJ010000133.1:0-34854 GCA_964228145.1 Alteromonadaceae bacterium
GGCTAAGTCTTTAGCCAGAGATACAGCTGCGGCGTTTAAAGCCGCCTTCGACATTCGGTACCCGTAATACCCCCCAGAACCATATCAGTTTGAACAAATCCGGGATGAAGCACTGCCACAGCAATGCCCTTAGGGGCTAAGTCTTTAGCCAGAGATACAGCTGCGGCGTTTAAAGCCGCCTTCGACATTCGGTACCCGTAATACCCCCCAGAACCATTATCAGCCATTGAACCCATTCGACTGGTTATCATGGCAAGCTTGCTGCCGTCAGTAAGGTAATCCTGCAACACATAACTGACTTTTAACGGCGCCAGTGCATTAACTTGAAACTGTTGGAGTACAGTATCAAAATTCATATTATCAAGGCTCTCTTGGTGCAAAATACCCGCATTGTTAATCAGTACATCCAACTGATGATTACCAAGCGCCTGGAAAATATTCTGGTAGCTTTGTTCATGGCGTAAATCGACGCCTTCAATCACTTCTGCGCCCGATTTTTCCAACTTCACAGAAGGCTCCCGGCATACAGCATAAACATGATAATCCGCACTGAGGTATTGATCGACCAAGGCTAAACCGATACCCCGATTTGCACCTGTAATTAATACTCTTTTCATGCTCTAGCTCCGTTGTTTTAGCAAGGTCTGTAAATCTTCTGGGGTATCGACGCCCGTTGGCGGCGGCGCGACGGCCGGTGCCACGTGGATTTTTTCACCATGCCATAACACCCGAAGTTGTTCTAAAGACTCCAGCTTCTCCAGTGGCGATGGGACCAACTCAATATATTTGTTTATGAAGCCTGCCCGATAAGCATAAATACCGATATGCCGAAAATAGTGATCACTTTTAAGCTGAGGGCTTGAATGATTAAAGCTACTGCGGTCATAGGGAATTGGCGCCCGACTAAAATACATGGCATAGCCTTGTTGATTTGCCACGACCTTGACTGCATTTGGGTTAAGCATTTCTTCAGCATCATTAATAGGCGTGCTCAATGTCGCCATCGGCGCGTTAGCCTGAGCAAGATTCTCAGCAACCTGACGAATATTTTGCGGTGGTATAAAGGGTTCATCGCCCTGCACATTTACCACAATGGCATCTTCTTCTATCCCCAGGGTTTGAATCACCTCGGCAAGTCGTTCGGTGCCCGATTCGTGATCAGGGCGGGTCATGCAAAAATGCCCACCGAAGTCTTCCACCGTTTGTGCAATACGCACGTCATCAGTTGCGACAACAACATGATACGCCCCCGATTCTACGGCGCGCTCATAGACGTGTTGCACCATAGGCTTATTATCTATCATTGCTAACGGTTTGCCGGGAAAGCGGGTTGAGGCATAGCGAGCCGGAATAATGACGGTAAAGCGCATCACTGATCCAAGGACTCAATTTGATCCAAACTTAATTTGCTCGCCTCGGTGTCAAGCAGTACCGGTATATCTTCCCGAATCGGATAACCTAAGCGGTCTGCCTTGCACACCAGCAGTGTATTTTTCTTATCGTAATGCAAGTTGCCTTTGCAGACAGGACACGCCAGAATATCGAGCAGCGATTTATCAAACGCCATGTTTGTTGCTCCTTGTTTTCATACATTGTTTAACTTTTTCACCGAATTTCTGCTGAAACTCAGGGGTCAAATCCGCCCGAACCGGCAAGTACCAGCAGTCAGCATGGGCCAAATCGGTACATTTTACTGCATCTTTCTCTGTCATCAGTACAGTACCCTCTGGTATATCCTGCCGAGTAAATTGATGATGATCAGCAAAGGCTAACCTTGTTTTAACAGAGATGCCTTTTGCTACCAACGTATCAAAAAACCGTTGAGGATTACCAATACCTGCCAGCGCAGTCACAGCATCAGTCAATTCATTGATTGATTTGGTTTTGCGAGGATCGGCAACATTCACCAAACGACCGGGTTGTAATGTCATTAAATAGCTGCCCTGTCTGGCGATTCCGCCATTGACAATAATAAAATCAACCTCATTTAGACGGCCTCGAGTCTCACGCAAAGGTCCCATTGGCAGGACGTAACCGTTGCCTAACTGGCGCTGACCATCGATTACGGCAATTTCAATGTCCCGTTCCAGTCGGTAGTGTTGCAGACCGTCATCACAAATAAGGATGTCGCAGCGATTATGCTTGGTTAAAAAGTTGGCACCGCGCACCCGATTTGGATCCACTACAATGGGACAATTAAGGTGTTGGCGCATCAGGCAGGGTTCATCACCAACTTGCTCTGCACTATGAACCTGAGTGACCAAACAGGGATAATCGACACCGGATCCGCCGTAGCCCCTGGTGAGGACCCCGGGGTAGTACCCCATTTGGCGTAACATGTCGACTAACCGTATTACCAAAGGTGTTTTACCGTTTCCGCCTACACTGATGTTGCCAACAATGATCACCGGGACCGATACCCGATGACGTTTAAACAGCCCAATACGGTAAAAGGCGCGCCGAATACAGGTTATCACCCAATACAATAATGCCGGGGGAGCGAGTAACCACACCAATGCGTCTGGTTGGTACCACCGCTTCTCCAGTGCCTTCATGACAACTCGCCCTCTTTGAACTGCATCTTTTTCAACGCTGCGTAAGCCCCATCCTGCGCAAGCAACTCATCGTTAGTGCCCTGCTCAATGATCTGGCCTTTTTCGATCACCAAAATGGTGTCAGCATTCTCCACCGTTGACAGTCTGTGGGCGATAACAATACAGGTTCTGTCCTTTTGCAGTTGATCCAAGGCATCCTGAATAAGCTGTTCTGACTCGGTATCTAAGGCTGAGGTGGCTTCGTCCAAAATTAGTACCGGAGCATCACGTAAAATCGCTCGGGCTATAGCAACCCGTTGGCGTTGACCTCCGCTGAGGGCGTTACCATTCTCACCAACCAAGGTATCTAGTCCATGAGGGTGTTCGTTGGCAAATTCCATTACGTGGGCAGCTTTAGCGGCGGCTTCGATTTGCGTCCGAGACACATCCCCCTCGGCACCATAGGCAATATTGTTGGCAATAGAATCATTAAACAAGGTGACATCCTGGGACACCAAGGCAAAATGTCGGCGTAGGTCTTTTAGTTGATAGTTTTCAATCTTTTGGTCGTCAAGCAACACCTCACCCTGGTCGGCTGAATAAAAGCGCGTCAATAAGGCTGATATAGTCGACTTGCCACTGCCGCTGCGACCCACTAATGCTAATGTTTGGCCTGGTTGCAGCTCAAAGCTAATGTCGTTTAGCACTTTTTTATCTGTGCCTGGATAAGCAAAGGTAACAGAGCGATAACTCACCTTGCCTTTGACATCTTTGACGATAACATCGCCATTATCAGGCTCCTGTAACTCATCCAGCACGTCGAAAACACTAGCACAGGCAGCCATGCCCCGTTGAAATTCGCTGTTCACTGTTGTCAGCTGTTTTAACGGCTTGAGTAGCATTACCATACCCATAGCTACCGAAATAAACACCCCTGCGGTAAGCGACTCAATCATTCCCGGTACACTGGCAATGAACAGCACAACCGCTAATGCGACAGAAGCAATCACCTGAATCGCACTCACACTCAGAGTTTGAGTGACATGCAGTTTCATATTTTGTTGGCGATTGTGATTATTTTTTTCAGCAAAGGCTTGTGCTTCTTTTTCCTGGCCACCGAACATTAGCACCACCTTGTGCCCTTTAACTGACTGTTCAACGGCTGCAGTCAAGTCGCCCATGGCTTGCTGAATATTCTTGCTAACTTTACGAAACCGTTTGCTTACCAATGCAACTATGACTGCCACCACTGGCGCAATCAGGATAAAAATCAGTGATAGTTGCCAAGAATAGTAGAACATCATAACCAGCAAACCGATAACCAAAGCGCCTTCACGAACCAGGATGGCCAGCGCACGCCCTGCTGCATTAGCAACTTGTTCGGTATCGTAAATTACTTTTGAAATCAATTTCCCGGCACTGTGCTTATCATAGAAACTGACCGGTAAATACATGTAGTGACGAAACAGATGTTGGCGCATTTTCATCACAACTTTGGTGCCGATCCACTGCAGGGTATAAGAGCCGATAAAATTAAACAGGCCGCGCAATATAAAAATCGGTACGATGGCATACGCGGCAATCCGCAAAAATGACTTATCTCCCGCAACCATGCTCTCATCAATGATCGGCTTGAGCTGGGATATCACAAACACATCGAGCAGCGAGTACCCAATCATGCCCAAAATAGCGACTGCAAAGGCAGCCTTAAAATCTGTTAAATACCGGGTAAAACGGCGGAATACCCGCTCCGATTTCGGTGAAAACGTTGATTGCACGATAAACTGACTCTGAAAATAAGCTAACTAACTATCAAATCTGGCTAAATTGTACCTGTGTATGCCCAATTACCCAACTAGCAAAGCATGATTAGCGAAAATTGGCATACCAAAATGGGTAGTCGTCTTGTCGATATCGATCGATTCGGTAGCCATCGGCGTCAAAGGTGAAAGTAATTTGACCGTGATCATCGGTTCGCCATATTTCAGCGCCAGCCACTTGGTAGCGCCTTAAAACCTCGAGCCTTGGATGCTTCCAGCGATTTAATTTACCTGCGCTGACCACAGCGTGACGGGGTTTAACAAAATCGACAAAGGCCTGAGTAGACGATGTACTACTACCATGATGGGGCACCAGTACAATGTCCGCCCGCAGGTCGCTACCAAGACGCGCGATAAGCGCTTTTTCAGTCACCGCGTCTATATCTCCGGGCAATAGAATTCGATGTTGACCATCATTCAACATGATCACACAAGAATACGGGTTTTCGCCGGCTAACCTTGCATTGACCGGTTTGGGCGGTGCCATTCCGACAACATTCAGCCCTTGCCAATCAAGATCGAGAGACTGGTTACACCTATCCTGGTTAGTCAAAACTTGATGGATCCTAAATTCCTGCTGCAGCGTGGCCAAGCCTCCAGCATGGTCATTATCCGTATGGGAAATAAACACATAATCGATTTCTTTCACTCCCTGTGCACGTAAATAAGGCACTAAGGCCGCTTGTGCTGGCGCAAATCCACTAGGGTAAAGCGCTGCCGTGTCATATATTAATGCATGGCCGTTGCGTACTATCACCACACTGAGGCCCTGCCCGATGTCCATCACCGATAAACTCCACGTTTTGCGTTGGACCGGCCAAAAGTGCAGCAGCGCAGGTATGATTAATAAAATGGTCAATCGGTGGCGACAGTAAAACACAGGTAAAAACGCGACAATTGCTGCGATTGCCAGTGTAACCCAGGCTCCGACAGATACCTGGCCTACGTCGATTGCAGCCCATTCACTATTCACCGCTAACTCAAGGCCAGACAACAAGAAGCCAAAAATCCTATCCAATAGCCCAAACCAAACAGCCGCAATTTCAGGCACAATGAAAAGGAGTATCAAGCCTAGTAAGCAGGCTGGTAACAGAATCAAGGTAACCAGCGGCACGGCAATTAAATTAAGCAAAGGTGACACTAACGAGATCAAACCGAATTGACTGGCAATCACCGGCAACATCAACAAACACAATACCAGTTGTAAACGAATTGCGTAGATGAGCTGCCACGGTCCTTTGCGCTGCTGAACTGGTAAGCGCCAATTGATTCCAAGCAGAATCAAAACTGCACTTAAACTTAACCATAAACTGAGTGAAAAAATCGATAATGGCGCTACCAAAATAATCAAGGCCACAACCCTGAGCAACAAGGAACCGCCACTATGAAAACGTGCCCGCAACAGGCTAAGCGTCAATACAGAAATGGCGATTAAAGCCCGAACTGTTGGTGTCGAAAATCCAGCCAGATAGGCATAAACAGCAACGATAGCCACTGACAACGACACGCTGACGTAATGAAGGTTAAATCGCTGAGAGCCGCACCAAACAAGCACTCTAGACAGTAACGCGTAACCAAATAAGGCCACCATACCCAAGTGTAGTCCAGAGATAGCAATCAGGTGTGCTAAGCCTGAAGCTTGCATCAAGGACCAGTCTTGTTGATCTAACCAGCCCCTATACCCAAGTGATAAAGCGGCCAGCCAACCATGATTTTCATATCCTTGTTGTTGGAAAAAATTAACTAATCGCTGGCGCTGGGTTGGGTCGCTTGCAATTAGTCGATTATCATCACCCGCAACGACGTACCCTGTTGCACGAATCCCCTGAGTAAAAAGCCATTGTTGGTAATGGAAAGCATGACGATTAGCTAATCCATGTGGCGGTTTCATGCGCACGGTTAATTGCAGTCTATCGCCCTGTTGTACCATGATGGGTGCGTTATACCAGCGCACCCTAACCAGGGGCTGTTGCCAAATCAGGTTGGATGCATAGCTAACGAGCCTTAGGGTAAGTATAGGGTCGCTATTTTCGGTTTGAATATTTTCAACCACTGCATCGACTATGACATTCTGATTAATATCGGTATGCGGCAGTTGCCAGCGACTTTGCCAGTGTCCTACACTTGCAAGCCACAAGATTCCGATTAAAAAACCACCTAACAGTGGTCTTTTACGACGAATTAGGCAAACAAAAGCAATGAAAGCGGTTATGATACAAAACCATATAGGTGGAAGCGCTGGCCAGAAAAAGGCACTTACAGCGCCAACAATAAAACCCAGTAATCGTGCTTCCATAGCCATTAACATCCTTGTTTGACGTTTATGCCAAAAAAAATTATTAAACGATATCTGCCCGATCATCACAGCATAAAACAAAATCGTTTTATTGGACTGTTCGGTACTTTGCTTCACGACGCTAACCTATGGCAATTAAATCGTCGCTCAGCGGCTGGTGCCTTTGGAATAGGCTTGTTCTACGCGTTTTGGCCGGTTCCTTTTCAGATGTGGTTGTCTGCAGCGACTGCCATTCCCTTAAGAGTAAACCTTCCTTTGTCGGTCGCCACCGTTTGGATAACAAATCCGATCACTATGCCGCCGTTTTTTTACTTCGCCTATCAAGTTGGCACCTGGGTGTTAGGTACGCCAGCTGAGTCTTTTGCATTTGAGGCCAGTTGGGAGTGGGTTGTCAGCAGTCTGTCTACGATAGGTCCAGCATTCTTATTAGGCTGCCTGTTATGCGGCATCGTAGCTGGCGTTGCGGGTTATATCGGTATGCGCTTGCTTTGGCGTTGGTCGGTCGCTCGGGCATGGCAACAACGCAAGGCCCAAAGACAGCAATCAATTTAATAAGTCGGGCGACTTGCGCAATTCTGACTACACTTGGAAACAGGTTCAGTTAATTAGTCAGTGTAATGCTCAAGCGCCTGTTACTTTGTAGTCTGTTGGTATCGTTAAATTGTCAGGCCAGTGCGCCCGTTATTACTTGGGTTAAAAACGATGCTCCCCCATTTTTCAATATTACTGGTAAGGGAACTCTGGGTGTCGGCGACATTGTACAAATGTACCTAGAGGACCATTTGGATGGCTTCCAGCATCAAACCGAAATCACCACACTTGCCCGCTTGAACAGCAATTGGCAGGCCGCCGAACCACGCTGTTTTACGACCATGATCCATGGCAAGCCACGTAATCCCAGTTATTTGTTGTCCAACCCGACCATGCTCTATTATGCCCAAGGCATTATCTATCACAAAGATAACCAACAAATCGTGCTAGATGAACTTGGTCGGTTTGATTTCACATCTTTGACGAAAAACGCTCCGCTGATTATGGCGCAGTCACCAGGACGGGCGTACGGTGAAGCCCTTAACGACGTTTTGCTGAAACATGCAGATCACTATCAACTCTACGAACGCCCAGCCAGTGATGAAACCCAGGGTTTGTTGCATATGTTGGTAAACCAGCGTTTCGATTTTGTGGTGGACTATGAGATGGTGTTGCGTTACCACAGTACAGATCCACGAATACGAACAAACCTTCGCTTCGCACCGATTCTTGGGTTTAGTGAGCATTTTATTGTAGGTGCTGTTGGATGCACCAATTCGCCCTGGGGTGAAGAAACCATCGCACACATTAATCAAGTGTTACCAGACATCGTCAACGACATCCGATACCGAACCATTTTGCAGCAATGGTTTATGCCGCTGGTACAACCTGAAAAATATTGGCATGCGTACCAGCAATTCGTGTTGGCAGCGCAAATTGCATCACAAGGAGAGAGTCAATGAGATCGTTCGTTCTGTTTTTAGCATTGATGATTCAGCCAGTACATGCCTTCGCCAAGGAAACAATCACTTGGGTAAAAAACCAGGCGCCTCCTTTTTATGCGACTGAGAGCCTGCCCCCCGCTTTTGGTGACATGTTACAACAGAGAGTGATCGACGCTATGCAGAATTTCCAGCATCAGCACAAAACGATGTCGTTAATGCAGGTCAATGCTGCCTGGCAAGCTGGTGAGCCCTATTGCTTTGCAACTATGCTACATGGGAAACCGACCCATAATGGTTACATTTTATCTAAGCCGACAGCGTTATTTTTCCCGCCAGGATTTATCTACCATCAGGATGAACACCAAACCCTTTTCGGTGATAATGCTATCTCAATCAGCCTGGCAGACTTTAATCCACCACGACCGGCAACGCTAGGCATGATTCCCGCAAGATCATTTGGCGAAAAAGTGAATCGAATGTTCGCCCCACACCTGCGAAAATTTTTCCCTATTACCCGTCCATTGAAAGACGAGACGACGGGTTTGATGAAAATGTTAGTGAATAAAAAATACCAGCTCGCATTAGATTATCCGTTTGTGCTGACTTACCATAAAGAACATTTCAAATTTGCAAAACCGCTGCGCTTTATGCAGATCAGTGATCTTGCTGAACATCGTTTAGTCGGTGCTATTGGATGCACCAACTCTCCGTGGGGTGTCAATGCCATTAACGCAATCAATCAAGCATTGGCAGATATTACCAGTTCAGCAGACTATGTAAGGTTCCTACAACAATGGTTAGCTCAAGAAGGTAATCTGGATGATTATTTTGATGCCTATAACGAGCAAGTGCTCAGTCACTACTGAGCACTAAGCGCGGCTGCAGGAGCAATACGTGCGGCTTTATAAGCAGGATAAAAGGTCGACAAAAGGCTCAGAGCCAGTGCGATGGATACGGTTGCGACCACATCAAACCACTGCAAATGACTGGGCAGAAAATCAATAAAATACACATCACCAGATAGAAATCGAATGCCAAACCATTGCTCGACCTGACTGGCTATGGCGCTCAGGTTTTTAGCAACCAGAATGGCAATACCGCTCCCCATCAAAATACCGGTTATGCCATTCAACAGCCCTTGCCAAACAAATGTCGCCAATATGGTGCTGTTTTTCGCACCCATGGTTTTTAGCATGGCAATTTCACCCTGTTTTTCTGACACTGTCATTATCTGCGATGAAATAATATTGAAGCAAGCTACCGCTATTACCAGCGACAACACCACATAGACGACTTGCCTAACCAGCAGAATATCCTGATACAAATCTCCCTGTGTCCTGGTCCAATCCGACATATATAACATCTGGGTTATATCATTACCCAGCTGTCTGATTCGCATCGGAGCGATAAACGGGTCGTGAAAGAACAGCTGTAAGCTGCTCGCACCGGACTCAATATCCAGTAATCTTGCCGCAGTCTCTAAATGCCCAATAACCAGCCCTTCATCCAACTGTGTTCCGGTTTTTATGACACCAGCCACACTAAACCAATGAACCGTGGGCGCCGCAAATTGTCCGTTTTGTTGCGCTGTGGGTAACATTAGCTGCACTTTCTGACCGACTTGAACACCTAGGGCGTCAGCCAACTTTGTCCCTAACATAACGCTGTCCGGCTGAGCTTCAAATTCCGCCCAACCTTGTTTTTGCATGTGTTCAAAGCCGGGCGACAAGGTGAATAAACGCGCTTCAACACCGACTAACTGTGTAGCCTGCATTTGCCCGGCGACACGCAAAAGTCCGTTGGCATTTACCACCGGCTGTACAAATTTGATGTCCGCCTCATTGGTCATCTGTTGTTGCAATTGATGCCAATGTAATAAACCGTGTCCTTCCACTGCCGTTAATTCTGCATGAGGAAGCACGGCTAGCAGGGATTGGCGAAGTTCACGCTCAAATCCATTCATCACAGATAAAATCAGAATAAGTGCGAAACAGCCTACAGCGATACCCAATGTTGATGACGCAGATAAAAACGCTGCCATGGCAGATTGGTGTTTACCACGGGAAAAACGCCAGGCCAGTTGCCAACTGAGCATCATGACAACTGTAACTCCCCTTTCTGCAGTACCAAGGTTCTGTCCATGCGACTGGCCAGTGACTTATCATGTGTAACAACGACAAACGCGGTGTTCAACTGTTCACGTAATTCCTGAATCAGGCTAAAAATTCCCTCTCCTGTTACTTCATCAAGGTTACCTGTAGGCTCATCGGCCAATACCAAATCAGGTTGCATAACCAACGCACGGGCAATGGCGACACGTTGGCGTTCACCTCCGGATAACTGGGCTGGCCGATGACTGCCACGATGGGCCAGGCCAACCTTATCTAACAGTTGAGAGGCACTCTCCAGTGCCACCGATTTTGGCTTTTTCGCTATCAGCATGGGCATGGCAATGTTTTCCAGCGCACTGAATTCGGGTAAAAGGTGATGGAATTGATACACAAATCCCAGATTTTGGTTACGAAACCGCGCTTTTTGCTTGGCAGAAAGTGCAAAAATATCCTCGCCCAAAAAACTGACATGTCCCTGACTGGGGCTATCCAGCGCACCCAGTATATGTAGCAAGGTACTTTTGCCTGAGCCCGACGACCCCAGAATTGCAACTTGTTCACCGCGTTGGATTGAAAAGTTAAGATTTTTTAGCACCTGGACATGTTCGCCCGCATCCTTGAATACTTTGGACACGTCGCGACACTCGAGTAACACAGTCATTTATTCATACCTCAATGCATTGGCGGGCTGCACGGCTGCGGCGCGCCGCGCAGGGTACAAACTAGCCACAAAACTTACCAGAAGCGTACCGAGGGCTATTGATAGCAGAGAAAAGGGTTCAATTAATACCGGTAAGCCGCTGTCATCTGGCAAGGGTAAGCGTACGCCCAACCCGCCTAAAATTTCGTTTATCCACAAGGTCACACCCAGTCCCAGAAGTAACCCCAGCACAACCCCTTTCAGGCCGTTATATAAACCGTTGACGACGAATATTTGGGTAATGTGAGTCGGCAACATGCCTTGGGTTAACAAGATCGCGATGTCTGCGCGCTTTTCGCCCACCACCATGGCGAGTGAAGAAACAATATTAAACGCAGCCACGAGGATGATCAGAAATAACATCAAGGCCATCATGTTCTTTTCCATTTTGACCGCGTCGAAAAGTTTGCCCTGTCGCTCACGCCAGTTCGATACCTTCAAAGCGCCCATTGCCAGCGCGTGATCCGACACGGCCTGATATTCAAAGGCATCGGCTAAGAACAGTCGTTGATGCTCTACCTCTGACATGGTCTTGCGTTTCAGCCGCGCGATGTCTTCCACATTGGCAACAATCACCCGACTATCAAGCTCTGAATTGAGTGAGTATACGCCGCCAATGGTAAATAATCGTTGCACCGGCACGCTACCGAAAGGACTGTAAACTGCAGTATCTGCCAATAGAATGCGTATTTTATCTCCGGGTCGAACGGCGAGCTCTCTGGCCAGCGCGTAACCGATCAGAACGTGGTATTTGTTGTCACTTAGGGCCGCAAAGTCACCGTAAAGCAGATTTTGCTGCAATGGCGTATTGCTTGCCATCACTTCGGGCACAACGCCCTGTATTTCAACACCCTGAATGCCATTTTCGCTTTGCACCATGCCCTGTGATTCAATATAAGGAGAGCTGGCTATCACCCCTGGCACAGCGTCAAAGGCGAGCGACGCGTTGGGTACTTTTGCAACGACCTGTGCTTGCAAGCCAAGAATTCGTTGTTTTAGCTGGTCTTCAAATCCGTTCATTACCGATGAAACAATGATCAACGCAGCGATACCCAACGTCATTCCCATAACGGAGAATAAGTTGATAAATGCAATAAAGTGATTGGATTTACTGGCTCTTGCGTATCGCATGCCGATAAATACTGATGCAGGGTGCAGCATAATAACGTGTAAACGTGTCCTTAACGTGGAAATTACCGCGACTTAATTGCGATGTTCCCTTATTATTGAGCCCGAATCATACTGAGATAAAACGTAACAAACAAGCAAGCTCGTGGAGTGCTGGCAGGCATGGAAAACAAAACAGCAGAACAGAAACAACAACAATTTGAAGAGTTTTTTAGTATTGCCCATCAAACCGAATGTAACTTCGTTCCTTTTGATAACCCATTACAGGGGCAAAGCTCAGAGCAATTTGAACACGCCATGCCCTACCCGTTCAAAGTCGCCAGCGAGCTCTCTAGCCTTGACGCACAGGCGCTGCGCCCGTTGAGAAACCTTAGTGAGCACGCCACCCAGTTGGTTGATTACCTGCAACTACAAGCGCGAAAAATCGACCTTATTATGGCGATGATATTGCGTCAGCAAGACAATCCCGCACACCATTATTGCGGAATAAAGTTTGGTGGTGGCGGTGTTATCATACGCTCAGACAAGCCGATGGATGTCGGCATCCATGGTGAACTTAAAATTTTTATCAAAGAAGAGGCTGCGGCAATTTACAGTTTTGCAGAAGTTATAAATTGCCAGCGCGAGCAGGATGAGTATCTTATCACCCTCATATTTGACCAGATCCATGAGCGGGATCAGGAATTGCTGGTGCGGGCAAGCCTGCATATGCAAACCCAGCAGTTAAAAGCACGTGCAGCAGAGCGAAAATCCACTACCGATTAAACCGGCAAAGCATGATCACAGATATTTTTAAACCCGCCCTGCCCAAAGGCAGCGGAGACCATATTCATTGGGGGAACCTGCATGGTAGCAGTCTGGCAATGGCTATTGCTTACGCACAGCAAAACGCCGGGCAACGACTTCTTTTGGTCACCCCCGATACCCCTTCAGCACACAAACTGGAACAGGAACTGAGCTTTTTTACCAAAGCCTCCGGGGTCAACGTCAATGTATTCCCTGACTGGGAAACATTGCCTTACGATACCTTCTCACCACATCAGGATATTATTTCCCAACGACTGGAAACTCTGTTTTATCTGACCCAACCCCAAGCCGGTATTTGTATTGTGCCTATCAGCACCTTACTTACCCGTCTCGCGCCGGTCGATTACCTTGGCCAATACTTGTTGTTACTCAAAAGCGGTGACGTTGTCGATATTGAACAGTTCCGCACTAATCTCAATAAGTCCGGTTACAACTCTGTATCTCAGGTTATGGAGCATGGAGAGTATGCAATTCGTGGCAGTATCATTGATTTATACCCGATGGGCAGCCGGCATCCACTGCGTATTGACTTGTTTGATGATGAAATTGAAACTATTCGGCTGTTTGATCCGGAAACACAACGCAGTGGTGAAAAGGTTGAGTCAGTGCGCTTATTACCTGCTCATGAGTTTCCGACCGATAAAGCCGCATTAGAGCGATTCCGGCAGCAGTTTGTCTCTCGCTTTGACGCCAATAACAGTAAAGACGGCTTGCTTTATCAGGTGACTAAAGGTCTGATGCCAGGCGGCATTGAATATTACCTGCCACTTTTTTTTGAAAATACCGCTACCCTGTTCGATTATTTACATCAGGACACCCTGCTAATTGGTGTCGGAGACTTAAAACCAGCCATTGAATTTTACTGGGCTGATTTAAACGAACGCTACGAACAACGTCGTTACGACCCTCTCAGGCCTTTGTTGCCACCAGCTGACATTTTTCTGCGAGAGGAAGAAGTTTTTGGCCACTTTAAACGCTGGCCGAGAATCAGTTTGCATCAGAGTTTCGTCGAAGACGGAGCCGGTCGCTTCAATTTTGATACTGCACCGGTCGGTGACATAGCGGCTCAAAGCGGAGCAAAACAACCGCTAGCAAACCTAAAAAGACAACTAAACAATTGGCAGGCAGAAGGCATTCGTGTGCTGTTTAGCGCAGAAACTGCCGGTCGCAGGGAAACCTTACTTGCACTATTAGGCAAACACGGTCTGCATCCGACTGGGACGGAGTCCCTGCAGACCTTTGTTGATCAGGCCATGCCTTTGGGCATATGCGTGGGGTGGGCTGAAAATAGCTTTCTGTTGCCATCGGCCAAGCTTGCCTTTATTACTGAAACCCAGCTGTTAGGCCAGAAAGTCAGCCAACGACGCCGCCGGGAAAAACAGCAAACCACCGACGAAAGTGCCATTATCAGAAATTTGGCAGAGCTTTCCATCGGCCAACCCGTCGTGCACCTCGATCACGGTGTAGGCCGATATCTTGGTCTGCAAACTTTGGATGCCGGCGGCATTAAAACGGAATTCCTGACCATAGAATACGCCAAGGAGGCAAAACTCTATGTTCCGGTGGCCAGTTTACATCTAATCAGCCGCTATAGCGGCGGTGATGATGAACATGCCCCTGTACATCACCTTGGCTCCGATGCTTGGGCAAAAGCCCGTAAAAAAGCTGCTGAGAAGGTCCGGGATGTAGCGGCTCAACTGTTAGACATTTATGCAAAACGCGCCGTCAAACCCGGTTTTGCCCATCCCATTGACTGGGATGATTACCGCCAGTTTGCAGACAGCTTCCCATTTGAAGAAACCCCGGATCAAGAGCAGGCTATCAACGCCGTACTCAATGACATGGGTAGCCCTACTGCTATGGACCGGTTAGTTTGTGGTGATGTTGGTTTTGGAAAAACTGAAGTCGCCATGCGCGCAGCCTTTATTGCAGCCCATGCTGGTAAACAAGTTGCGGTATTAGTGCCCACTACATTGCTGGCACAGCAGCATTTTGAGAACTTTAAAGACAGATTTGCTGATTGGCCCTTTAGCATCGAAGTGATGAGCCGCTTCCGCACAGGCAAAGAGCAATCCAGTACCTTACAAGCTCTGGCTGACGGTAAAGTAGATATTGTTGTCGGCACCCATAAGCTGATTCAAAAAGACATTAAATTCAAACAGCTTGGCTTAGTGATTATTGATGAAGAGCACCGTTTTGGTGTTCGGCAAAAAGATCAGTTCAAAGCCCTGCGTGCTGAAGTGGATATACTCACACTGACCGCGACCCCTATTCCACGCACGCTTAATATGGCCTTTAGCGGCATGCGCGATCTATCCATTATCGCGACGCCACCGGCAAAGCGCATGGCGATAAAGACTTTTGTTCAACAGCGTGAAAAATTGCTGATCCGTGAGGCAATCATGCGGGAAATTCTGCGTGGTGGGCAGGTCTACTTTTTGCACAATGAAGTCGACACGATTGAGCGCTGCGCAGAAGAAATTCAACAATGGGTTCCGGAAGCGAGAATTGGCATTGGCCATGGCCAAATGCGTGAAAAAGAACTGGAGCGTGTGATGGCTGACTTTTACCATCAGCGCTTCAATGTTCTGGTTTGCACAACGATCATCGAGACCGGTATCGATGTTCCCAGTGCTAATACCATTATCATGGACAGAGCGGATCATTTAGGGCTTGCTCAGCTACACCAGCTGCGCGGCCGGGTGGGCCGTTCCCACCATCAAGCCTATGCATATTTGCTTATTCCCCACCCCAAGCGCATTACCAAAGATGCTCAGAAGAGACTTGATGCTATCAGTCAGGCGGAAGATTTAGGCAGCGGTTTTACGCTAGCGACCCATGATTTGGAAATTCGCGGCGCGGGAGAATTACTCGGCGATGAACAGTCCGGTCAAATCGCAGCTGTTGGGTTCAGCCTCTACATGGATATGCTTGAACAGGCCGTTAAGGCACTTAAAGAGGGCAAAGAGCCCTCCTTGGATAACCTGTTACGTACCCAAACGGATATTGAATTACGGGTGCCAGCCCTACTCCCAGAAGACTATATCGGCGATGTGAATTTACGGCTGTCTATGTACAAGAAAATCGCCTCTGCGAAAGATGAGCAAGAATTGGAACATATTCAGGTTGAGCTGATTGACCGCTTTGGCTTACTCCCCGATGCGGCCAAGTTTTTGATAAAGATTGCGGCCCTCAAACAGCAAGCAGAGGTGTTAGGCATCAAACGAATCGAGGCGACAGCGCGTGGCGGAGTCATTGAGTTCAGTCAAACCACTAAAGTCGATCCTGGTTATCTGATCCGTTTAATCCAAACACAACACAAATATTACAAACTGGATGGGCCTGATAAACTGAGATTGACATTCGATGCTGACGACAGTCATCAACGTGTTAAACTCATTGAGTCTTTACTCTCTGATTTTTCAAAACATTTACAGGTAAGTTAATGAAAATACCGAGCGTTTTGCTAGGTTTGTTGTCACTCGTACCAATAAGCGGATTGGCCCAAAGTCAATCCGACTGGTTTTTTGATGTGGAAGTGATTGTCTTTACTCACAATCAGAAGCAGGTCGATGAAAACTTTTCTGCGGTGGTGGAGCCCATTGATATTTCATCCTCTGCAGACATTTTAAGCGCCACACTGGTACCCGACTTATCCCTGATGTATCAGGCGTTGCCTCTGTGTGAGCCTGAAGATCTCTTACCGATGGCCGAAATTGACCTTGCTGCAACGTCTGCCTCCTCCACTGCTGCGGATAATACCGACAGCAAGCAATACAACCAGTCAGTGATAAATGGCATGGCGCCAGACCGAACTAATCAGGACGATTCCACGCCGGACGAATCCACGTCGGACGATTCCACGCCGGACGATTCCACGCCGGTCACCCCACTGGATAACCCTGCTTCCATACGGACTTACTCGGACGAGGTCAACGATCAGAATAATCTCGCCTTGGAACCAGTCCAGCCCCTAACTGAAGCTGACACTCGGCAAGCGACTAATGATTACGATATGTTTTGGTGGTACACGCCCACAAAATGGCAGGACTACTTACATATTGATTGCCGTAGTAACGAACCGATGCCATTCCGAGCGAGTCAACGCCGTATGCCACCTGAGGTGCCACGGCTACCAGCGGGACGGGATACACCTTATCCGAGAGACTTTCATTTACAACCTCAAACCACTAATGAGTTGAATGACCTGTACCGGCAGATTGCTCGTCGTCGCGGCACCGCGCCGATGCTTCATATGACGTGGCGTCAAAAAGTGGTATTCGGAAAGGAAAACGCGACCCCGATTCGGCTAATTGGCGGGAAGAACTTTAGCGAAGAGTTTGATTATTGGGGCTTGCCTCGCGCTGAGTCGCAGCAGGAGCAGGAATCCGGCATCGCCAGTGTAGATTTGTTGGGGCCCATTGAATTAGACGTCATACCTCGTTTCATTGCAAAGGATGAGCCGCAAACCAACACTGCACCGGAACTTGATATCGTTGCTAAAGTTGAACAAGCGCTTCTAAACACCCAGCGTCCGGCCATTTTAGACCGTCAAGAGGCATTAGTCAGACAACAATTTGAAGGCACCCTACCGAGTCAGGTATGGGAGCTTGATGGTTTATTCAAGGTCTACCTTCAGTATGTCAACCGCGTTCCTTATCTGCACATAGACAGTCGTTTAAATTACCGAAAGCCGGAAATGCTGTCGATTTCTGCTCAAAGTGAACCGCAACTGTTATTGCGCTCCTATCGGTTCTCGCAATTGCGTCGGGTCATCAGTACTCAAATTCACTACTTTGATCATCCCTACTTCGGTATGGTGGTTCAAATTCGGCGATATCGCCCGCCCCAGGACAGCGAATAGACCAATGAAAGTATACACTCGTACAGGCGATCAGGGTCATACCCGTATCTATGCCGACAAGACACTGAAGGTAACCAAAAGTGCCGACGAATTGCACTGTTTCGGAACACTGGATGAGCTCAACAGCCAGATTGGCCTGTTGGTCACTCAATTGTCCCCTCATGATGAGCTCACATTGACCGACCTGCGGTGTATTCAGACCAACTTGTTTCAGATAGGGTTCGCGATATCTGCCACAACAAATTTAACGGCAGAAGACGTGAAAAAACTGGAAAACCGTATCGATCAGATGAGTGAGGAACTCCCCACCCAAACCCGTTTTATTTTGCCCGGTGGCTGCCAAGTTGCGGCACACGCTCATGTATGTCGAACTATTACCCGCCGTGCTGAGCGTTGGCTAGTAGCAGTCGCAGGCCATCACCCTGTTCCAACGCAGGTTTCAGCCTACGTGAATCGCCTATCAGATTACTTTTTTGTTTTGGCGCGGTGGTTTAATCACCACGCCGGTATGACTGACATTCAAATTGATTAGTAACACTAGAGAGTAACGTAACACACCAGTGTGACAATCAAGGCAACCAACACGTTAAGTGTCATACCTTCACGCGCCATTTCCTTAATCGAAATTTTTTCCGAACCGTAAACTATGGCATTTGGGGCAGTTGCCACCGGTAGCATAAAGGCACAACTGGCACTTATCGCTGCAGGAATCATCAACAATTGCGGATCGATTCCAGCGGACACACCCGCGACCGCCAGAATGGGCATCAGCAATGTCGCAGTGGCGGTATTGGAGGTAATTTCAGTCAGGAAGGTTACAAACAGCGTTAAGCACAACATTAGCAAAAGAATCGGCAGGCCGGCTAATTGGGCTAAAAATCCACCGATAATCTGGTCCAACCCAGACGCAGAAAAACCGCGGGCAATCGCAATACCTCCAGAAAACAGGAGTAACATGCCCCATGGAATATCGTTCGCGGTTTTCCAATCCAGCAGGCGTTGTTTGTCCTTTTCACCATTAGGGATGATAAACATTAATACCACCCCGGCCAGCGCTATGGTGGAGTCGCCCACTGTGTCCAACCCCAACCAATCTGTCCAAACAGGACGGAAAATCCACGCCAGCGCCACCAAGGCAAACACACTTACAACTCTAATTTCTTTACTTTGCCACGGGTGCCTTTCCGGTAATGTCACCAATTCAAGCTTCCCCAACCCGCGGGTGAGCCACAACGCCATTATCGGCACCGCGAGTAACACAACCGGCACGCCAGTTTTCATCCAATCAACAAACGACACTTCTTTACCCATACTTTCCTGGTATACCGACATAAATATGGCATTTGGCGGTGTACCAATGGGAGTGCCAACCCCACCGACACTGGCCGCGTAAGCAATGCCCAATAGTAGAGCAAGGGTTAAACGGGGCTGATTGAAATACTGCATCATCGCTAAGGCCATGGGCAATAGCATCAGGGTGGTTGCGGAGTTGGATATCCACATACTCAAAAATGCGGCGGTCAACATAAAACCCAGCACCAAACGCTTAGCGCTATGGTGGCCAGTGATTCTGAGCATCGCCATCGCAAACCTGTGATGTACACCAGAGTGCTCTAATGCTTTAGACAGCATAAATGCACCCATCAGCAAGATAATCACGGGGTTACCCACCGCCCCTGCCGCTGCCTTTTGATCCAATACCCCAGTGAGCGGCAGTGCAGCCAGTGGAATCAGTGATGCAGCAGGAATGGGTATCGCTTCAGTCACCCACAAAATGGCAGTTAATAGGGTGATAGCTGCAGTCCAGCAAATTGCCTCATTCATGCCATTGAAATAAAGCACCAACCACAACAAGGTGCTGGCGACACCTGCGCCAATTAAAATTCGGTTTTGTGTTTTCATCAAATCCCGCCTCTGGGATTGGCAACGGCTAATGTCGCGAGGTGATAAAAAATATTAAGGTTGCGATTGGGGCTAGATTGTCTGCAGCCATGAAACCAGTGAGGGAGCGTTCGTAACATAAGTGCACTTTTTCATTATTGTTTTAACCAATATAAAAAAATAATCGGTTAAATAAAACCGTTCATCGCAGTTATAACCGACTCTGACCGAAAGCCCCTAATTGTCACATTTTTGTCATAAAGGTTACCGATAATTAGTTTTTATCCGCAACTCATTTGCTGTATATGCTTGCACTGTTTCGAAAAAATATCCGCAATAAATTACTTCTTCTTCTCACGCTTGTATTCATTTTGATTACTGCAGCAGTGATAAAAGGATTTTCAACATTAGACAAGGTCATAGATCAGTACGATCGCCTTTCATCAAACGATGTGACTCATATGGCGGACATTTCAGCAATGAATGTGCGTTTTAAAACCCAGGTTCAGGAATGGAAAAACACCCTGATCCGCGGCTGGGACCCTGAGCAACTTCAAAAGTATTGGGCGCGATTCAATCAGAACGCGAAAACAATTCAAGTGAACTACCAGACCCTGCTTGACAATATGTCATCCGAACATCCAGCTTATCCCCATATTCAGGCCTTTGCTGACAGCTATCCCGGCATGATCGAGGCCTACCGCGAAGGCTACCAAACGTTCTTGTCATCAGGGCTGGACATACCCAGTGCGGATAAAGCCGTTAAAGGCATAGATCGAAAGCCTACAGAACATTTAAACAACGCCGTTGACGCGGTAAATGCGCAGGTCTCACAGCGAAGTAGTGACTTAATTGAAGGCGCAAGTCAGGCGCGTTTCCTCTCAACCTTGATCATGATGGTCGCTATGCTCATCGCCATTGGCATGTTCGCTTGGTATATCAGCTTCAGTATATTGCGCCCGCTTAATAGAGTTACCCATGCCTCGGAGCGAATAGCGAAAGGCGACTTTACCCAACTGATTTCCGTGGATAAAGAAGACCAAATCGGCCTGTTGGCACACAATTTTAATCAGGTACAACGGGCGCTAAATGCCATGATAGGCTCTTTAATTAACGATATTGAAATCCTCAACAACTTGGTTAGTAACTTATTTGAGCATTTCAATCACGTTGACCGAGGAGTCAATAAGCAAGTAAAAAATACCCAGTCAGTCAATCAGAAAATGCAGGATGTCGACGCCATTGGTGAGCGAATTCGGGAGGCGATTAACGATGCCAATGAAGCGATTGGCGTCGCCCGACAACAAACGGACCATGGCCAGAATATTTTTGAACAAAACGTCAACTCTGGTCAGGCTATGTTAGATGCCACCACCCATGCGGCTGAAATAATTGAGGGATTACAAAAGGACTCTGACAATATCGGTAATATCGTTAATGTGATTAACGGTATAGCTGAGCAAACGAACCTGCTGGCACTGAATGCGGCCATTGAAGCTGCGAGTGCTGGTGAGTCAGGCAGAGGTTTCGCTGTGGTTGCTGATGAAGTGCGCACACTGGCAAACAAGACACAACAATCAACCAAACAAATATCAGATAGTATTGAGCAACTTCAAGTCGCTGCGGACAAAGCCGTGTCGGCCATGAATACTGGCCAGCAACAAGCCGACCTAAGCATGCAACAAATCCGACAGTCACAACAGTTTATTCAAGATCTCTATCAGGGTTTTGCTCATATCAGCGAACAAAATCAAGCTGTTCAGCACGCTATTGGTGAACAGCGTTCCCACAGTAACAATGTGCGTAGTGATTTGGTGCAAGTGGCTGAACTCTCGGTAGATTCTCAGCTACAGGCAAGGCAAATGCGTGAGGCCTCTGAGCAATTAAGTGGTATTTTAGAAAAAATCAGGCACGAAGCTTCTCGCTTCAAAATACATAACCGCTAGCACCCAAAAATGCCAGGGGGCATGCTGCCCCCTAAGTGTTATTTTCTGCGTCTCACCAGCATCAAGCCGGTAGCAGCGAATAATGCCAACAATCCGGGTTCCGATACTACCGCTACCCGCTCGATACTCAGGTTACTTATCGTCACACTATCCTCAGGCATAAAGTCGCCATCGGTTAAGTTAAAGAATAGCTCGATGTCATGACCTGCCCATGCGGTCAGATCAATACGGTTAAGTTCTGCCAGCTGAATATCTTCACCGTTTGTAAGGTTAAACAAACCAGCAATAACAAAATCTTGCTGATCATTGCTAAGGACGGTATTTACGTCGGCATTGAACCACCACTGCTCCCCTGCCATGATAGGTTCAAGGCTAAACACCTGTGACAAGCTGACGTTAAAGACCTCATTGCCCGGGTCAGTAAATAAGGTATTTAAACTCACCTGCTGGATTGATGTTTGATAAATCTGCGAATGAGGATCATTACCGGTTTGTACTATGCCGTTGGTATCGACATAATCGTATTGAGTACTCCACCCTTGCAAATTGTTGCTGAAATCACTGTTCAACAGCGACGCCTGACTTGACGCGCTAAGCGCCAATAACGACGTACCCAGTATTTTTAACGGGTGTGAAATTGCCATGATAAATTCCTTCTGTGTGGATGTTATTGTTGGTTAATACAACACACGGATTTTACCTTTCTGATGTGACTAATTGATGTCACCGATGCATGTCTCAGCAAAGGCCAGAGCCACTGACGTTGAGATAATATTGGTGTATACTCCGCGTCCGTTTTTTAAGTCATCTGTGGCGGCCAAATTCATGTCAGTCGAAAAATACGATCCATCTCAAACTACTACGATGGAAATTCCGGTAAAAACCTTGCAAGCAAGCCAAACAGATGGGCAGGCCACAGGAGCAAGAATTGGCTTCGTGAGCTTGGGCTGCCCGAAAAACCTGGTCGATTCTGAGCGTATACTGACCCAATTGCGTACCGAAGGTTACGATGTTGTGCCCAGTTATGACGATGCAGATTTGGTTATCGTCAATACATGCGGATTCATCGATTCAGCGGTACAAGAATCACTGGATACTATTGGCGAAGCCCTGAAAGAAAACGGCAAGGTTATCGTTACCGGCTGTCTTGGTATCAAAGAGGATGAAATCCGCGAAGTTCACCCTAACGTGCTCGCCATCACCGGACCACATGCGTACGAGACCGTGGTTGAGCAAGTCCACGATCACCTGCCCAAGCCAAGCCATAATCCGTTTGAGGACCTGATTCCTGATCATGGAGTTAAGTTAACGCCTCGCCATTTTGCGTACCTTAAAATTTCCGAAGGGTGCAATCATCGTTGTACTTTTTGTATCATCCCGTCCATGCGTGGAGACTTGGTAAGCCGTCCTGTCGGCGACGTGCTGGATGAAGCTCGGCGCTTGAAGAATGCGGGGGTGCAAGAATTGCTGGTGATTTCTCAGGACACCAGTGCTTATGGCGTTGATGTTAAGCACCGAACAGGCTTTTGGGATGGCATGCCGGTAAAGACAGATATGCTGGGACTGGCGCAGAAGTTGGGCGAAATGGGTATTTGGGTACGCATGCATTATGTTTACCCCTACCCCTCAGTGGACAAAGTAATTCCTTTGATGGCTGAAGGAAAAATTTTACCGTATCTGGACATTCCTTTTCAGCATGCCAGTCCGCGCATACTCAAACTGATGAAACGTCCGGCAGCAGCAGAACGTACTTTGGAAAGAGTCAAAAAATGGAAGTCCATCTGTCCCGAGTTAGTCATCCGCTCAACCTTCATTGTCGGCTTTCCGGGCGAGACCGAAGAAGACTTCCAAATGCTGCTCGACTTTCTTGATGAGGCGCAACTGGATCGCGTCGGTTGCTTTATGTATTCCGAGGTTGAAGGTGCCAAAGCCAATGACCTACCTGACCCTGTTGCGGACGAAATTAAACAGCAACGTCATCAACGTTTCATGCAGAAACAAAGCGAAATCAGCGCCGCGAAACTACAGCAGAAAATTGGCCTGGAGTTTCAGATTCTCATCGACGAAGTCACGCCTGAAGGCGCGGTCGGCAGAAGCTATATGGACGCGCCTGAAATTGATGGAAAAGTTTACCTAACCGACGAATTTGATGTGAAGCCTGGCGACAAAATTTGGGCTCAAATCATACATGCTGATGAGCACGACTTGTGGGCTGTGAGAGTTGAAGACGAATAGTGGCGTTATCGGCCAACTTGACACTCGTATCGGAGTGGATGAATTATTCAATGCCAGTTTAGTTGGCAACTGAGCTTGTTACAAAAACAAAAAACGCCGGAATACCGGCGTTTTTATTGACTCAATAACTATGGTTAAAAACGCTAACGGCTTTTAAGGTAATCCGCGACTAAAAACGCCAATTCAAGAACTTGGTCAGCATTTAAACGCGGGTCGCACTGGGTTTTGTAACATTCCATCAAATCGGACTCACTGATTTGATACGCGCCGCCAACACATTCGGTCACGTGCTGGCCGGTCATTTCCAGATGAATTCCCCCAGCATGAGATCCTTCACTGTGATGGATTTGGAAGAACTGCATAATTTCACGCAAGATATCGTCAAAGTTACGGGTTTTATACCCATTTGATGCTTTACGCGTGTTGCCATGCATGGGATCTGAACTCCATACGACATGACGTCCCTCGCGTTGAACCCGCTGGATCAATTGTGGCAGTTTATCCGCCAGGTTATCGGCTCCCATGCGGGTAATCAGCGTCACCCGGCCTGCTTTATTTTCTGGATTCAGGGCGTCGAGCATAGCGATCAACTCATCCGCTTTAATACCCGGGCCGATTTTCACTCCGACCGGATTGTTGATACCCCGGAAAAACTCCACATGGGCATGATCGAGCTGTCGGGTACGCTCGCCAATCCAAACCATATGGGCAGAACAGTCATACCAATCACCGGTTAATGTATCTTTGCGGGTTAACGCTTGCTCGTAATTCAGTAACAAGGCTTCATGGGACGTATACAGACTGGTTTCCCGAATAGCTGCGTGACTATCAGAATTGATTCCTACCACTGACATAAATTCCAACGCATCTGTCAGGTTTGACGCCATTGCCTGATAACGCTCCTTCAATGGATTGTTTTCAACAAACGCCATATTCCAACGGTTGACCTCATGCAAATCGGCCAAGCCGCCCTGCGCAAAGGCGCGCAACAAATTCAGCGTTGACGCACTACGGTGATAAGCCTCTATCAACCGCTGTGGATCGGGCTTTCGGGCAGCTTCGGTGAATTCAAAACTGTTGACAATGTCGCCGCGGTAGCTAGGCAAAGCAACACCATCGCGTTCTTCAAGATCGCCACTACGAGGCTTGGCGTACTGACCCGCCATGCGCGCAACTTTGGTCACATGACATTTTCCGGCAAAGGTCAGCACAATCGCCATCTGTAAAATGACTTTAAAGGTGTCACGAATTTTAGGTGCATTAAATTCATCAAAAGACTCGGCGCAATCCCCGCCTTGCAGTAAAAAGCCGTTGCCTTGTGCAATCGCTGCCAACTCAGCGTGCAATTGACGGGTTTCTGCAGCGAACACCAAAGGTGGATACGACTTCAGTCTGGCTTCTACGTCCGTGAGTTGAGAAAGATCTTCATATGTGGGTTGCTGAAGGATAGGTTTTTTCCTCCAGCTGTCCGGTTGCCAGTCTGTCACTGTTTCTACCTCTGAAATTTAAATAACTCGGCTCACATTAGCCGACGCCAAAAGATACAAGGCCTACAGCGCTTTTTCAACGCTTTAAATGTTGGCTTTCGAATAACTTATATCCGTTTACATCGATTGCCTGAATAGAACAGTCAAAGGTGTGGCTTAAGTGCGCCTGGGTCATAAACCTCTCACTACTGCCACTGGCAATGATCTTGCCTTGTTTAAGCATAGTGACATCCTGAGCATAACGCGCGCTAATATTAATATCGTGACAACTCATGACCACCAAATTTCCCATCGCGACTATGTCATTGAGCAGTCGCAGCAAGCTATGTTGATGGCGTATATCCAAACCGGCCAGCGGTTCGTCCAACAGTAGCACGGCTTCGCCCCGGTTAATGGCCTTCCATACAGGACAAACACTCAAGGCAATTAACACCCGTTGCTGTTCACCACCTGATAACCGATTGAAAACCCTTGGCATCAACGGCATCACTTCAAGGGCATCGAAGAGCGCATCACTAGCTTGACTATGCTGAAGATAAAAATCGAATAACTCATTTACCCGAACCGCAAAGCCGGTGGAAACGCTCTGAGCCAACCAAGCTCGACAGTTTGAAATAGCAGCACACTCGAAAACCGAAATAGATTGTTGGTGCCAGTGAACAGTGCCATTGTCAGCGTCTAACATGCCAGCGAGTATTTTAAGTAAGCTTGATTTACCTGCCCCATTAGCACCTAATATGTGCACCATTCGACCCGTAGGGTATTCCAGTGACACGTTTTTGAGGCGTTGGTCAAGACTGACGTCATCAGCGCGTAGCAAACTGGCCTCTCCCCTGACTTTTAATCAATACCCATATAAACAACGGACCACCGATAGTTGCAGTCAATAGGCTTACCGGCAGTAACCAACCTTGGGCGAACAGGCTCACCAACAACACCAGTTGCATGCATAATACACCGAGCAAGCCGCTTAACGGCAATAACTGGCGATGATCAAAGCCCCATAACTGCCGCACAAAATGTGGGATCAGAAGACCAATAAAGGCTATTGAACCAGCCAATGAAACTGCGATCGCAACCAATGCTGCAGCGATGATCAGCAATTGCGCTTCATAGCGTTTGACATTGAGTCCACGGGCTTGAGCCATATCTGGTCCTAAATACAACCAATTAAGTCGGTGACTGGTCATAAACAGCCCGCCGACTAACACCAAGGTTACCGTGATTGCGGGAAACAGTAACATTGCAGGTGCCTGATGGAGGCTACCCATTAACCAAAACGTTAAGCTTCGAATTTGTTGTCCGTCGGCAAAAACATATAACCAGGCGATGATCGCACCACTCACCGTGGAAATAGCAATGCCCGCGAGGATTACCGCAGCTGGGCTCAATGCGCCAATTCTTTTGGCTAACAGGTAGATCAGCGCTGCACTGATTACGGCGCCGATAAAACAGGCAGCAGGTAACAACCATGCTTCGGGGCTCAAACCCAAGGATATTGCACCTAACAAAATCAATGCAGCGCCCAGGCTGGCGCCACTATTGAGCCCGATGATTCCGGGATCAGCAAGCGGGTTATTGAGTAGAATTTGCAATAGCGCAGCACTGATCGGCAAACATAAACCAACAACTAAAGCGGTTAACAGTGCCGGTATACGTAATTCAACAATCAGTTGCCAACGAACCGTTTGCCATTGCTCAGTGAACAGTCCCCAACTCAAGTACAGCGCTGCCAAGAGCAAATTTACAGCAAACAGCAGAGCAATCCCGGAATGCTTAGTTTTCACGTTGCGAATGCGCGATAAGACCTAACGAGGCAGCTTCAATTAAATCAAGGACATATTCGAACGCTTTCGCCCCACCGTAATAAGGGTCCGGCACTTGCTGTTCTTCAACGTCCGCAAAGCTCATAAAGCGGCGTACTTTGTGTTGATGCTGTTGAGGACAGACAGCTATGAGGTCCTGATAATTTTGATCATCCATGGCCAGAATTAAATCAAATTCCTCAAAGTCTGAGGTTTCGACGCGTCGGGCATGTAAATCACTAAAATCGTAGCCTCGGGCTTGGCCAGCTTTGGCCGCACGAGCGTCGGGTTTAGCACCTTTGTGATAGCCCTGAGTTCCTGCCGAATCAATCTTCAAGTCCAGGCCTGCTTCTTTGGCCATTTGGCGAAAAACCGCATGAGCGGTGGGTGAACGACAAATATTGCCGAGGCAAACAAATAGCACTGAGCGAATCATGGGGCGGGCTTCCAGCCAACTAAAAAGTAGGATGAAATAGTAACCAGCCCCATGACGAATTTAAAGTCACTTATCCGACTTTTTGTAGCGCCGCGATGCGCTTATCTAACGGCGGATGGCTCATTAGTAATTCATTAAGACTTTTTTTGCTTACAATCCCTAAGGCCAACATGCTGCCATCGAGTTGTGACTCTTGGCTCATCTTTAACCTTTGCAGGGCCGAAATCATCTTACTCCGCCCTACCAGTTTGGCCGCACCGGCATCTGCCCTGTATTCACGCTGGCGGCTGAACCACATAGTGATGAAGCTGGCTAAAAAGCCCAATATTAACTCCAGCACAATGACAATACCAAAATAGGCAAAGCCCCCCAAACCGCCGGAATTATTGTTGCCACGCAAGGCATTATTGATTGCTCCGGCAATGATTCTGGCGATAAATATCACAAAGGTATTGATAATCCCTTGCAGCAAAGTCATGGTGACCATGTCGCCATTGGCAATGTGTGAGACTTCGTGAGCCAATACCGCTTCCACTTCGTCCTGACTCATGTTTTCCAATAACCCGGTCGACACCGCCACCAATGCGTTGTTTTTGTTCGCACCTGTGGCAAATGCATTCATATCCGCAGATCGATACATGGCCACTTCAGGCATGCCAATGCCCGCCATTCGCGCCTGACGGGCAACGGTATCAACTAACCAACGCTCAGTTTGGTTCGATGGTGTTTCAATCACATAGGCACCCACACTGCGCTTTGCCATCCATTTGGATAACAGCAATGAAATGAACGCGCCACCAAAACCAAAAATACTGGCAAATACCAGTAGGCCTGTGGCGTTGTTTAGTTGTATGCCAGTGATGCTGAATACGATGCTCATCACCACACTCAACACCAACACTACAGCCAGGTTAGTGGCAATAAATAACAGGGTGCGTTTCATCAGGTCGTTCTCCAAAAATCTCTACTTTGCATAATGTGAGGGCATTGATTGACTTTGACAAGACAGCCCAAGCAACTTTTTTCTTTACCTTTGTTATACTGGTGCCATCACCTATCTAACTGTTAACACAATGAAATTATTACTTTTAAGTAGCTCTCGAGCGGGAAACTCTGAATATCTTGAGCATGCCAGAGATATGATCAGTCAACATTTAGACGACATTTCTCAGGTGCTGTTTATCCCGTTTGCAGGTGTCAGTATTGATTGGGACAGTTACACACTTGCTGTACAAAGTGCCCTGCCTGATCTCACGATCACAGGCATCCACCAACATCCCGACCCGAAACAAGCGATTGCGTCTGCAGAGGCGATTCTGGTGGGCGGAGGTAATACCTTTAATTTGCTTAATGAGCTTTACAAGCAGCAGTTATTGAACCCGTTGCGCGAGCGCGTCAATGCAGGTGTTCCGTATATCGGTTGGAGCGCTGGTTCAAACATCGCGGGCCTGTCTATTCGTACCACCAATGATATGCCGATCATTCAACCGCCGTCTTTTGACGCGCTGGGATTAGTGCCCTTTCAGCTAAACCCCCATTACAGTGATTATCAGCCAGAAGGGTTTCACGGTGAAACGCGTGCGCAACGTATTGGTGAGTTTATGCGAATTGAACCTGATATTCCGGTACTGGCAATTCGCGAAGGTAGCGCCTTGCAATATCAGCACAATGCGTTGACCTTGTTAGGAGACAAACCCGCCGTATTGTTTCTGGCAGGAAAACAGCAAGACTTGCCACCTGGCGCTGTGTTGGACGAACTGTTGCAAATCACCCCATTATAATATCGGCATCACGTCCAGGTATTGAGCCGCGTGCTGTGATGAGGGTAGCATCGGGACAGTACCTAGCCGCGGCGCCTGAATCAAGCTTTGCAAGGTATCAATGTTCTCAGCTAAAAACGGCATTTGACTATCCAGTGTATTGGCGACCCAACCGCGAACACGCAATCCATCCGCGCGTATCGCTTCTACCGTTAAACGGGCATGATTCAGGCACCCCAATCTCACTCCCACAACCAGGATCACATCCATGCTTTGGGTTGTCGCCAGATCACTCAAGAAGCAGTCTTCTGACAGCGGCGTCCGCCACCCGCCTGCACCTTCAGTAAGCAAAAAGTCTGGATGTAGCGCGCGAAGCTGATTATGCCCGTCTATCAACTCCGATAAAGCGATTTTTTGGCCTAACCCCGCGGCAGCCAAGTGAGGAGCTACCGGTTGGGTCAGGAACACCGGATTTATCTGGTGATAAGATAAAGAAAAATCACTCAAAGCTTGCAGTGCAAGCGCATCCTCGTTGCCTTCACTGGTGCCGCCTGCAGCCACCGGCTTAAAACCAACCACTGATAAGCGCCGCTGTTTTAAAGCATGCATAAGTGCACAGGTTATAAAGGTTTTTCCGACTTCCGTATCTGTGCCGGTAATAAATAGCTCACGCATAACGACTAACTCTTAAGGCTTAGAAAAAGACAAAAATGTCACATAATAATCCAGCGGTAAACGCCCTGTTTGATCTTGTAAAGCCATATAACGATGCTTAAACGTCAGTAGGTCCTGTCGGGTGAGCTTTGATCGTCGCTGCGCCACCGCACCAGCACCAATTTTCCGCACCGAATCAAACATAGCTTTAATACTTTGATGATAATCGCAATAGCGTTTGACCTCGGTATTAACACGAAAGCCTGCCTGCTTCGCGACGGAACGCCAAAACTGGCTACTGTGAAAACGATTGTGGTGTTTGTCTCGGTCTGCCCAGCATTCATCCCATTGTTGAAATGACCCTTGCGTCATGACCGCGACCAAGCCATCCGCACCCGGAGTCAAAACACGGTAAAGCTCATCAAAAACCCTGCGCGGCTCGTTACACCACTGCATCGCCATACAGGAAAAAACCCGTTGAATAGTGTGTTGCTTAAAGGGTAAATATTCTGCATCGGCACACACTGCGGGTACCCCAACCTGATTGACTAACCTTGCATGTCGCAACATACCGAAGGACAGATCAAGATTTACTAGATTCTCACACTGAGCAGCGAGCTTTTCACCGTATTGACTGGTGCCGCACCCCAAGTCCACGCAATACCCTGCACCATCGCCGAACAATCGCAGGGCGTCAGCGACTATCTGCTGTTGAATTTGCGCCAGATTGTCATAGTGTTGCGCTGCCTGACTAAAGCGCTCAGCAATTTGCTGCTTTAATTCATGCATGCTTCACCTCTTCTAAGCATTGAACAACAGAATTAACTAACTCTTTGATTTGTTTGACATTGTGCTCACAATTTAATGTTACGCGTAACCTATCTGTACCTTTAGGCACTGTCGGATACCGCATTCCAACCACCAGATAGCCACGTTCTTGCAAAGCATTGGCAACGGCTATACAGCGTTGCGGATCCCCGACAACAACCGGCTGAATTGCGCTGTGACTGGCGAGCAGATTCAGACCCGCTTGCTGAGCTTTTTCACGGAAAAAATCGATGTTTTCTGCAAGCTTTTCTCTTCGCCACGCTTGCGCACGTACAAAATTAAGCGCTACCAGGGTAGTTGCAGCCTGAAGAGGTGAAAACTGAGTAGAATATATAAAATGCCTGGCGTAATTTGTCAGGTAATCTATTAGCGCCTGGCTACCGGCAACAAAAGATCCGGCAGTGCCCACGGCTTTACCGAATGTGCCCATCACAATCGGTAATTGTTGCTGATCAAGCCCAGCATGCTCAACGATACCCATCCCCTGCGCGCCCAGGGTGCCAAAACCGTGAGCGTCGTCTAAACATAACCAACTATCGTGCTTGCTGGCCAATTTTGCTAACTCCAGCGCCGGAGATATATCACCGTCCATACTGAAGACTGACTCGGTGAGAATTAATCTGTCTTTGGCATCATTTGCCAGCATTATTTGCTCTAAGTGTTGCAGGTCATTGTGGGCAAAACGCTTCATTTTAGCCCGGGACGCTTGCATGCCTTCGATAACAGAGGCATGAACCAATTTATCTGCATAAAATCCCGTGTTCGCCTGACCCAATGCCTGACAAAGCGCCATATTGGCAGCAAACCCACTGTTAAAAAGAAGGACAGCCTCGCGGCCTAGCCAATTCGCCAGTGCGTCACTTAGCTGTTGGTGTGCCTCACTATGGCCACTAACCAAAGCAGAGCTGCTACTGCTACCCGGGAAGAGTGCAGCATTATGCTGCCAAGCTTGATGTAACTGTTCAGATTGTGCCAAGCCCAGATAATCATTACTGGCGAAGTTAACAAGCCTTGACCCGTTTAGGTTCACCAAGTTAACTCCCTGCCAACTCACTGGCCTGAGACGTCGCAATAATCCGTGTCGATTGCGCTCGGCGAGTTCGTTGTTTATAAACTCGAATGCCATTTACTTTTGTGTTGCATCATAAAAAAGCGGCGCGCTTTGTTGCTCAGCTATTGCATCACTGATCACAGCTTCGTGTACTTCGTCAGCAAAATCATGGTGTGCCTCAGTATTGATACCCAAGCGGTTGAACAATAACTGATCTGTATCGGCTTCTGGGTTTGGCGTGGTCAGCAGTTTACAACCATAAAACACCGAATTGGCGCCGGCCAAGAAACACATTGCCTGCATCTGCTCGTTCATCTCTTCGCGTCCTGCTGACAACCTGACGTGGGATTTCGGCATCATAATCCGCGCAACTGCAATGGTACGGATAAACTCAAATGGATCGAGGTCTTTTTCATTTTCCATCGGTGTACCACTGACTTTTACCAGCATGTTGATTGGCACCGATTCGGGGTGCGTTGGTAAATTCGCTAATTGCATCAACAATCCAGCGCGATCCTCTGCGTCTTCCCCCATACCCACTATTCCACCCGAACACACTTTCATGCCTGCATCGCGCACGTTTTCCAGCGTTGCCAGCCGGTCGGCATAAGTTCGGGTAGTGATGATTTCGCCGTAATACTCTGGCGACGTGTCCAGATTGTGATTGTAATAATCAAGACCTGCGTGTTTTAGCATCGCTGCCTGCTCTTTACTGAGCATGCCCAATGTCATGCAGGATTCCAGCCCTAACGCTTTAACGCCCTTGATCATTTCTACGATATACGGCATGTCCCTGTCTTTAGGGTTTCGCCAGGCAGCCCCCATGCAAAAGCGCGTAGAGCCTTGCTGTTTCGCGTTTTTTGCTTCTTCTAATACTTTCTCAACCTCAAGCAAGCGCTCCTTTTCCAAGCCGGTGTCATAACGGGCACTTTGCGGGCAATACTTGCAGTCTTCCGGGCAGGCCCCCGTTTTGATCGACAACAATGTGCTGACCTGAACTTCATTAGGATTAAAGTGTTGCCGATGAATACTTTGTGCCGTGAACATCAAGTCGTTAAACGGCATATTAAATAATGCCAAAACTTCGCTTCTGGTCCAGTCGTGTCGAATACCTTGTTGCATGGAATCTGTGCCTTTACATGGAATCAATGGTGGCTTAGTCTAAGTAGCCTTGCCCCTCTGTCAACTTGTTAATTTTTACAAGGTTTACAATAGCTCAAATAATAACCATGGATATAGAATTCGACCGCCGTCATATTTGGCACCCTTATACCTCTGCGACTCAGCCTTTACCTTGCTATCCAGTGACGTCCGCTAACGGTGTCTACCTGCATCTGGAAACCGGCGAACAATTAGTTGATGGTATGTCATCCTGGTGGGCAGCCATCCATGGCTACAATCACCCAGTGTTAAATCACGCCCTGCATCAACAGGCCGATCGTATGTCCCATGTGATGTTTGGTGGCTTGACCCATCAACCTGCAATCGACGTTAGCCGTAAATTACTGCAAATCGCACCACAAGGATTGAACTGGGTATTTTTGGCCGATTCTGGCTCTGTTTCCGTCGAAGTGGCGATGAAGATGGCGATTCAGTATTGGGCATGTCAGGGTAATGGCAGAAAGCACAAGTTTGTGACTGTGCGCAACGGTTACCATGGTGATACTTTCAATGCGATGTCTGTGTGCGATCCTGTCAATGGCATGCACAGTTTGTTCAACAAATCGATGCAAACTCAATTATTTGCGCCTGCCCCGCAGACCCGCTATGGGCAAGGCTGGAACGAGGATGACTTCAGCCCGATGCTTGAATTAGTTGAGCGTCATCATCACGAGATTGCCGCATTAATCCTTGAACCTGTTGTACAAGGCGCAGGAGGCATGCGCTTCTACCACCCTACTTACCTGAGACGTTGCCGGCAGCTGTGTGACCAGTTCGATATTTTGCTGATCACCGATGAAATCGCCACAGGCTTTGGCCGCACTGGCCGCTTGTTTGGTTGCGAACATGCCGACATAACACCCGATATTATGTGTGTGGGAAAAGCCCTGACCGGCGGTTACATGACGATGGCAGCCACCCTGTGTACCGAAGATGTGGCTGTGGGTGTGTGTCAGGGAGAGCCTGGCGTGTTTATGCACGGACCCACCTTTATGGGCAATCCACTGTCCTGTGCAGTTGCCGATGCCAGCCTCAGCATCATCATGCAGGACAATTGGCAGAATCAGGTGGCCCGCATTGAACGTCAGTTAAAAACGGAATTGAAGAAGTGTCAGGATCTGCCTTCGGTAGAGGATGTCCGGGTGCTTGGCGCAATTGGTGTTGTTGAAATGAAACACCCGGTTGATGTTGCCAGCATTCAGAGAAAATTTGTTCAATCCGGTGTGTGGATTCGGCCGTTTGGCAAACTTATTTATGTCATGCCGCCTTATATCATCAAAGCTGATGAAATGACTCGCCTAACCGATGCCATTTATTTTGCCATTAGTTGACTGGCCTATGCGCCAGTCCACACCAAAGCCAGCCCACTCCCCGCGGCAACCAGTAAAAAGAAAATATTGCTCCAATTACTGTCACTGGCGCGTCTGGCGCGCTTGCGCCTGACCAAAATGCCAATCAATGACATAACGACACACAAACCCAAAAGACCCAGCAGCCAGAATACCAGGCTCTCGTTCCAACCCTCCCGTGCTTCTATTCCCCAATAACGGTGTAAGCCTGTTTCAAGTTCAGGACGGGCAAAATGAAACACCACCGAAGCAGCAACGAACAACGCCCAACCGGCCAGACTGGCAGTTTGTAGTAGCCTGACTAAAAAATCCTTTCCTTGTCTTCGTTCTGAATGTGATTGTTTATTCATTATTTTTGTCGTTTTTTTTGCTTGAGTCTGACGGTCAGCCAAGTAACATAAGCAGCCTGCTTAATTCTGATCGTCCCTTAACCCTAGGTTATGAATGCAGTTTGACATTACCGAATAAAAATTGCACTGGTCGATCTTAAAAAGATTCTAAAACACTATTTTTAAATGGTCCTGTT
>CAXQZJ010000134.1:0-11789 GCA_964228145.1 Alteromonadaceae bacterium
GTGTTAGCGGGTTGGTGCGCCGGTGTGTTTTGGGCGTTAATGTGTTACCGCGTTTTACGCATGCTGCAAAAACGCCAGCAACTAGAATCCTCAACCAGCATAAAACAGGATAGCGGCGACTAGTTCGCCGCTGCTTGTAAAATCAGGATTCTTTTTTACGACTTTCAGCCATTTCCTGACGATAGTCATCGGCTAGCTGACTTTTTTGCTGGTCTGTGAAAACTTTACCGGCTAACTGGAATACCTCATGTTCTTCTTCATCGAGATGATGGATAACCTGATGTTTTAGTTTCTCTGCCGTGGCTTTCCATCCCGGAGAGCTATAGTCGGTGGATTCTAACTGTTCAATCAGTTCATCGATTTCGTGGTGTTCGGCGATACTGTGTCTGGCTTTTTCCTGAGTCAGGTCATCGTCAATCAGCGGGACGTAGAAGTGGCGTTCTTCGGCATCCGCGTGGGCTTGCAGTTCACGCTTCAAACGTTGAAAAAGCTCATCCCTGTCATCCGAATCGCCGTGAGTCTTGGATAAAATATCGACCAGCGTACGCTGTTTTTCGTGATCTTCACGAAGGGCTTCAAAAATGTTCATTGGCATCTCCTGTCAGTGTTTCAATTTGCTCGGGCCAGTACCACAAACCAGAGAGTGAAGGGATATACGCAAAAACTGTGCCCTGCTATCACCTGCTGCCATATTGTTGCCACAATCTTCCCCAAGATTGCCATTTTGCTCCCATTTTGTTGCCGCAGCGCAGTGTTTTACTAACAGGGTCGAAACACAAAACACTGAATTGGAGAGCAACATGAAGAAGACAATCACAGCATTAACCCTGGCAAGTTTACTCAGTACCCCTGTATTGGCAGCTACCGACAAGGAAAAGAACACTGAAATGGTCGGCATTGGCTCAGGTCTGGTAACCGGTGCGTTAGTCGGTGGACCGATTGGCGCAATTCTCGGTGCAGCATTTGGCGGTCTGATCGCTGATGATATTAACGATAAACACCGGCTTGCCAGTAAGGATGCACAGCTGGCGGCGGCGCAGCAATCGTTACAACAGTCTCGTGAGCATGCCATTAACTTGCAGGCTGCAATTGCTGAATACCAGCAGCAGAGTGAGCGCTTGTTAGCGGCGCGCCAGCAATTTGAACAAAGCGTTGCAGCATTGGAATCGTCTATTCAATTCCGCACCGCGTCAGATAAGTTAGAAGATCATTATCAGGTACAACTGCAGCAACTTGCGCAGACACTTAAAGCCAGCCCTGAGCTTAATCTGAATTTGACCGGTTACGCGGATGCACGCGGTGAGGACAGCTATAACCAACAACTGTCAATGCAGCGGGTAAACCGGATAAAACACTATTTGCTCAGCGCAGGCGTCAGCCCCGAGCAAATTAACGTCGAAGCGCGTGGTGAGGCAGGCGCACTGAGTGATGGGCAGCAATGGGAAGGTGATTTCTTCGACCGTCGTGTGGTGATGCGCTTGCACATGGACAACAGCGGCATGATGGCCAACAACGAGTAGACCGGGAGTTTTGCCATGACAAAGAGTCAGCAGCGAGAACACGGCTGGCGACTTTGGGCCTTGGCGCTACTTTGTGTAGCGCCTTTTTTTAGCATCGCCCAAAACGCCTCTGTCGCGCCCTTAGGTCAGGGAGAGTTACATTACTCTCGGCCGGATTGGCCTCAACCCGTGCAGGCGCCAGTGTTAGATACCGAAGTACAGATTGATGTCACTGGCATCGTTGCGCGGGTACGTATCAAACAGCACTTTACTAATCTAAATAGCCAATGGGTGCATGCCCGATATCTTTTTCCTTTGCCACCCGATGCAGCGGTTGATAGCCTGATTATGCAAGCAGGCGAGCAGCGGATTGAGGGTGAGATTCAGCCGCGCCAAGTCGCACAACAGATGTTTGAACAGGCGCAGCAGCGAGGACAAAAAGCGTCATTGGTGTCCCAGCAAAAAGCCAATTTGTTTACCACTGAAATGGCGAATTTAGCACCGGGTGAAACAGTCTCGGTAACCATCACCTATCAGCAGGTCGTGCGTTATCAAGACGAACGCTACCGGCTGCGCTTGCCTATGGCAATTACCCCGCGCTTCGAAAATCATCAGCAAGTCCAGTCACAGTCATCGCGTTTGTCACAGCATATCGCTGATGCGCCAGAACGTCAGGCCAGGGTGTCGGTTAATCTGCAACCGGGCTTTGATTTGGCGGGGTTGAGTAGCCCTTACCATAGTATCAATGCCAGTAAGGGGGCGAGTAATCGTTACAGCATTAATTTGGCGAAGGGTCAGCGAGCAAACAAAGCGTTTGAACTGCAGTGGTGGCCGCGCCGTACCAGCGAACCCCAGAGTCACATTATCAGTGATGGGGAATATGGCTTATTGATGTTAATTCCTCCATCAAAGGGCCCTGCAATTGAGAGCCCCCGTGAGCTGGTACTGATTTTGGATATCTCAGGTTCTATGCAGGGGGAGTCGTTGCGCCAAGCGAAGGCCGCGGTGAGTTATGCGCTGCAACAACTGCACAGCCACGAGACCTTTAACCTATTGCTGTTTAACGATGAGGTTTATGAATTATGGCCGCAAGCCCAACCGGCTAGCCAGGACAATATTGACCTGGCCCTAAGGCAGCTCAACCGTATTGAAGCCAATGGAGGCACCAACATCGCGTCCGCATTGCGGGCAGTATTGACATCACCTGAATCGCAACCGGGCTTACGCCAGTTGGTGTTTGTCACCGATGGTAGTGTCGGCCAGGAACAGGAGCTGGTGGCCTATTTATCAGAGCACTTGGCCGAGAACCGTTTGTTTACTGTAGGCATTGGTTCTGCACCAAACAGTTTGTTTATGCAAGAAGCGGCATTAGCTGGGCGCGGCAGCTTTACCTACATCGCCAGCCAAAATCAGGTAGAGAAGGTGATGAAACCCCTGTTGAACCGCCTAAGTCATGTTGCCCTTACTAATCTGGCTACCGATGGTATTGCGGCCATGGAGCACTACCCCGAGGTCATTCCGGATGTCTATCTTGGCGAACCTGTGGTGATCAGCTTTCGCCTAGATAATCCGCAACCCATTGATCTGACAGTTAGCGGTGATTGGCAAGGTGAGCGCTGGTCTCAAAAGGTTTCAGTTAGCGCGACAGGCCAAGAGCGGGGACTGGATAAACTGTGGGCGAAACATAAAATTGATGACCTGACCCGCCAACGGCGTTTAACGGACAGCCAGGATCAGCGCCAGTTCACGGATCAGCAGATCACGGATATTGCATTGGAGTATGGTCTGGTCAGTGAATTTACCTCATTGATTGCCATAGATAAAACCCCTTTAGATGCCCAAGGTCAGGTGGTGCAGCACACAGATATTCCTGCCACGGCGCCAGAGGGCTATCAACATCGTCTGTTACCTCAGGGGGCAACCGGCTGGCAGCGCGATATCTTGCTGGGAGCCTTACTAATGGTGGTGGGATATCTAACCAGGAGGGTCTATGCAACAGCCATATAAATGGCGCCGTGGCGTGAGCATTTTATTGGTCGCTTTATCATTGCTGGCTTTCGGCAGAGGGGGCTGGATTTGGGCTAAAGCGCATTTGGCAAACTATTTAATAGAAGGTGCCTGGCAGCACACCCTCGCCACCGGTGAACGGGCTAAGCCTTGGCGCTGGGCAGATACATGGCCTGTGGCGAGGTTGCAATTGGGCGAGGAAAGCCATCTGGTGTTGCAGGGCGTGAGCGGTCAAGCCATGGCATTCGGACCGGGGCTGATGGACAACCCCGAACCCTTATTGCAAACCAACAATGTCATTATCGCCGGTCATAGGGACACCCACTTTGCTGGATTACGGCATACAAAAATAGGCGATGTGATTGGGTTGGAAACGCCAAGAGGTACACGCCATTTTCGTGTAGCCCAGCGCAGCGTGGTAGAGGAAACTGCCGGCTACATATTGGATCAGGGCGGACCGCAGCGCTTGACCCTGATTACTTGCTATCCATTTGATGGTTTGTCGGGTCAGGCGACCCAGCGTTGGGTAGTTACAGCGTACCCTATCGACCCATCGGGTATTGACCGCCACACCGTCTTTACCTGGCCGGATACCGCGAGTTGGCGGATTTGAGCAAGGTTAGTCAAAATTACTATCTGTCATGTAAAAAAGACTAATAATTGCGCTGATTGACCCATGTGGGGAAGTCAGCGAATTTTTGTTAATTAGATAAAATTCCTTTAATTTCAGAGTTTTGTAAAGTTTCTTCGGATCTGGCACAGGGTTTGATAATAGTTAGGGACAATGAGCAAAAAGAAGACGTTGTGGTTGGTGCGCCTTCTTCACTTGATTAACACTGACTGGAAAGGAATAGCAAAATGAAAAAGGTCTACGCATTTATCGCAAAAGTTTGGCGTTTACCTGCAGCCTCACTCACCATTCGCTGGAAAGCCCGGGGTTGGCATGCCCGCCGTATTGCTGACACCTCATTGAAGTTGCGTCAACTGCCGTAACAATAGGCGCAACCCGAGTTGAACAGACACTGCCATGGGTCGCGGTGTCGTTTGTCACGCTAACGTCAAAATTATTTAACCTGCCTGTCATCGCATCTGCCTAGGGTAATATTTATCCAACTGGGAGATCGTATTGCGATGCAAAAAACACATTACAGAAGCCTTTGGCTGTCAGATATTCATCTTGGTCACAAGGACTGCAAAGCTGAATATTTACTCGACTTTCTCAATCATGTGCACGCCGACACTTTATATTTAGTGGGTGATATCGTTGACATGTGGGCTATGAGTAAGCGCTTAAACTGGCCAGAAGCCCACAATCAGTTGCTCCATCGCTTGTTGACCATGACTGCTGAAGGTACCCGGGTGGTATATTTGCCCGGCAATCATGATGCCCCAGTGCAAAAATACGATGGACTTAATTTTGCCGATATCGAAATCCGTCGCGAATGCATTCATCACACTGCCGACGGACGAAAATTGCTGCTATTACATGGCGATCGCTTCGATGACGAGGTATGTTTTGGATCGCTGCATGCCTGGATTGGCGACAAGGGCTATGACCTGCTGTTATTTGTAAACCGTTGGTACAACTATATTCGTTGCAAAATGGGGTTTCGCTATTGGTCCTTAGCTGGCCACATTAAAAGTAAAATTAAGGGTGCTAACAAGGCGATGCAGCGATTTCGCCAAGCCTGTGTCAATTATGCTAAAACTCAGGGCGCTGATGGTGTGGTATGTGGTCACATTCACCATGCCGAAATCAGTGAGTTAGACGGTGTTACTTATTGTAATGACGGAGACTGGATAGAGAATTGCTCGGCGTTAACAGAGGACAGCCAAGGGCAATTGAGCATAGTAACCTGGGCTGAGGTGCGCCAGCCTGACCGATTGTATGCGGTCACTGATATTCGCGATTTAGCAGATAGAAAAGCGGCCTGATAGCGACATGATTGTTTAATCAAACTGAAACCAATTTGTCATGCACCCTTTCCATACTGGCGGTGTATGTCAAATTGGAATGGGTTTATGTTCGATGTTCAGGAAGTGCTGACGCGCCATTATCCGGCGGTCACACAAAAACCACTGCTGTTCAAGTCGGCCAGTTTTGTTTTACGTCACCTTTTGCACGAGCGGGAAGTGCAAGAATTTGGCGCCACTTACCCCCATTTACAGGGCCTGGATTTTGTCGAGCAGGTTCTCGACTATTTTCATACCAGTTATTCAGTCCGAGATGTAGAAAAAGAGCGTATTCCAGCCCAGGGCCGGGTGGTGATTATTGCCAATCATCCGATAGGCTCCCTCGACGCATTGGCGCTGATAAAGCTCATTAGCGAAGTGCGACGGGATATCAAGGTGGTTGCTAACGAAATGCTGATGGCCATTGAACCTCTGCATAGCATGTTACTGCCGGTCAATGTGTTTCAGGGTGGCACTGCACGAAATCACCTGATGGCGATTAATCAGCACTTAGAGGCTGATGGCGCGTTAATTATTTTCCCGGCTGGCGAGGTCTCCCGTTTGCGCCCGCAAGGAGTTAGAGATACGCGCTGGCGAAGTGGTTTTTTGCGTATCGCCAAAGAAGCCAATGCTGATATCGTGCCGGTGTTTATCGATGCCAAAAACTCACCGCTTTTTTACGGTGTATCCATGTTGCATAAGCCCCTGGCGACCCTATTGCTGGTGCGCGAAATGTTTAAACGTAAACAGCGCCATTTGCCGATGCGCATTGGTGAAGCCGTGCCGGTCGAGAGTTGGCATGGTGGTGTGTCGTTTAAACAACAGGCCAAGCTGTTTAAACGCCACCTGTATGCGATCGGACAAGACAAAAAGGCTGTGTTTCAAACCCAGGCACCTATTGCATTGCCAGAGGACCGCCAGGCATTACGTCAGGCGATTAAACAGCAATGTGAGCAACTTGGCCAGACCGCGGATGGAAAAGATATTTTGTTGTATCAGCACACACAAAGTTCTGCGATTATGCGCGAAATTGGCCGCCTGCGGGAAATTGCCTTTCGTGCGGTGGGCGAGGGCAGTCACAAGCGCCGTGACATAGATCACTATGACAATGACTATTATCATCTGATTCTGTGGGACAGGGACGACATGGAAATTGTTGGCGCCTACCGTTTTGGCGATGCGCGCAAACAAATCGCTGACAAGGGGCTGGCCGGTTTGTATTCCGCCAGCTTATTTAACTATACCGATATGCCCGCTGAGTACTTTGAGCAAGGGTTGGAGTTAGGCCGTAGTTTTGTTCAACCTAAGTATTGGGGTAAGCGCAGTTTAGAGTATTTGTGGTATGGGATCGGCGCGTTTTTACGTAGTCGACCTCATTATCGCTACTTGTTTGGCCCAGTCAGCTTGAGTAACAGTTATCCAAAGGCGGCCAAAGATTTACTTGTCTACTTTTACCAACTGCATTTTGGCTGCCGTCACGCGTTCGCAGAGCCCAAAGCGGCCTACACTCTGCCAGATGGCCTGCAAGATGTGTTTAACGGTGAAGATTATAATGCTGACTTTGTCACCCTAAAGCACTTATTAGCCAATATGGGGGTGGCGGTACCGACATTGTTCAAACAATACACTGAGCTATGTGAGCCAGGTGGTGCGCAATTTCTGAGTTTTAGTATCGATGCTGACTTTGCAGATTGTGTTGATGGCTTGGTTATGGTCGATATCACTAAAGTAAAAGCGAAGAAACGCAACCGTTATCTGGAGCCGTAAAGCCGCCCCCGCGGGGGCGTTATTCTGGCGCAGTGGCTATTTTGTCGTCATCAGCGTGGTAATGACCTGAGTAAATATGTCTTCCAGAGTGACCAGATCAGAAATGTGCACATGTTCGTCAATTTGGTGAATACTGCTATTAGGTACGCCAATTTCCACAACATCTGTGTTGGGTCCGGCAAAAAAGCGTCCGTCTGAGGTACCACCGGCTGTGGACATTAAAGGATATATTCCTGTATTGGTTTTAATTGCATGCTCAATAACGTCAATCAAACTGCCGCTGGCCGTGTTATTTGTGAAATAAGGTTCACAATGACGCTCCCAAGCGATTTCAGCTTCTGCGGTGCAGGCCGTCACCGCCTGCTCAATCATACTGCGAACACTGTTAAAACTGAATTGATGAGAAAAGCGCACGTTAAAGCAAATTTCACAGCGCTCTGGCACTATGTTGTCGGTAAATCGGCCTGAATCGATATGAGTGACTTGTAGCTGACTGCCCGGGAAATCTCGGCTGCCCGCATCCCAGGGCAGCTGTTGCAGCGAGTGAACGATTGCTGAGGCCAGATGGATGGCATTGCGCGTTTGTTGTGGGTAAGCAACATGACCTGCCTTCCCTTTTATTGTCATACGAGCTGAAACAGCGCCGCGCCGGCCAACTTTAATGGTGTCACCGGTACGTGAGTGAGCAGTGGGCTCACCGACAATAACCTGATCCAGATGGATATTGTGTTTATCCAGCCACGCTTTGATTTCTTTGCTGCCGAACTCAGCCTCACCTTCTTCATCACTGGTAATTAACCAGACAAAGCGTTGGGTGAGAGGCGAATTAGTCTGCAGTAACCGGTGCCAAGCGCCTAACATTGCCGCAATGCCGGTTTTCATGTCGGCCGCTCCCCGACCGTAAAGCGTACCTGCCTCTATATGTGCGGCGAAAGGGGCGTAGCGCCAGGCATCTTCATTTCCGGCCGGTACGACATCGGTGTGACCGGCAAAACCTGTGGTGATCGGACCGTTGCCGATGACAGCGATCAGGTTAGCGACCCCATTAACATTGAGGTGGTGACAGTCAAACCCCATGGCCCTGAGTTTTTCCGCCAGCCACAGTTGGCATCCGGCATCGTCGGGCGTAATAGAGCGTCGTTTCATCAGTGATTGGCTGAATTCTACGCACAAGGGTTGTACAGCGTTTTGTGTCAGTAAGGAGAGATTATTCATCGTTGGCTCCATCGGTTTTGCGCCCATTAGACGGAGCTCATATGACAGTCGTGTGTCAGTTGTGCAACAACTGCGTGACAGCCTGCCCGGCCCTCTTGTCACAAAGGTTTTCGCAAATTGTCACGGTTCAGTCATATAGTTCGACCACACTTTGTTTATCAGTGAGGCAGGAGTCCTGTGATGCGAGTACTGACAGACAAAGACACCCAACTATTTCGCTGGTTGTTCGCCAAAACAGCCAGCTATGAAGGACGACTGATCAGATGGATTTCAAAAACCGGTGATGGCCATTTGTACTTGGTTATTGGCGGCTTGTTATGGGCATTTGAGCCTCAACATGGCAGTTTGTTTATGTATACGGCATTGCTGGCATACAGTTTGGAAGTGCCTGTCTATGTGGTTTTGAAAAAGGCCTTCAAACGTACCCGCCCTTGTGATCTGATGACCCACCTACGGGCCCATGTAAAACCCTCGGATAAATTTAGTTTGCCTTCAGGCCATACCGCAGCGGCGTTCTTGATGGCCTCGCTATTGAGTTGGTTTTATCCCATTGTCGCAGTGCCGGTGTTTATTTGGGCATCCATGGTGGGCTTGTCCCGCGTTCTTTTAGGCGTGCACTATCCCGGCGATATCCTCGCCGGTGCCCTGCTGGGGCTAACCATTTCTTTGCTCAGCATCACTATGTTGCATTAGGAGTCGGTAATGCGGATGAAAATCCTCTACGGTGTGCAAGGTACCGGCAATGGTCATATCACCCGCGCCAGGGTGATGGCCAAAGCATTAACCAAACACAAAAACGTCCAGGTCGATTACTTATTTAGTGGCCGAGCGCCAGACCAGTATTTCGATATGCAGGCTTTTGGTGATTACCAGACCCGTCATGGTCTTAGTTTTGTCACTCAAAACGGCAAGGTGAGTAAATTTAAGACGTTAAAGCAAGCACGATTGGCAAGGCTGATAGCGGATATCCAACGGATGGATATGTCTGACTATGATTTAGTCATCAACGATTTTGAACCTGTCTCTGCCTGGGCCGCGCAGTTACGTCACGTACCCTCAATTTCGATCAGCCACCAGGCGTGTTTCCTTAGTCAGGTGCCTAAACGGGGAAAGGGCCTGATGGATGAACTACTTTTACGTCATTTTGCGCCAACTACCTATCAGCTGGGCGTCCATTGGTATCACTTTGGTCAGCATATTGTTCCTCCTTTTATTGAACACAGTGGTGATGACGTTGAATTAGGGGAGCATATTCTTGTCTATCTTCCTTTTGAGGAACTTGACGCAATCCGTAACTTGTTGCTGCAGTTTCCCAAGCAACAGTTCAGGGTATTCCACCCGGCGGTCAAGGCTGCGAAACCTGAGCATAACATCGACTGGCACCCGCCGGGCAAACAGAGTTTTCATCAGGCGCTGCGCCATGCTGCAGGCGTTATTGCCAATGCCGGATTCGAGCTTTCCAGTGAATGTTTGCACTTGGGAAAAAAACTGTTATTAAAGCCTTTGTTGGGCCAATTTGAACAACTTTCCAATGTGCTGACGTTAGAAAAGCTGGGCCGTTGTCATACCATGAACAGTTTACAACCTGAAATTGTATCGAATTGGCTCAGTAGCGCGCCAGCCGAACCAGTCAGATTCCCCGGGCAAGCCGACTTGCTGGTGGACTGGTTACTTGAAGAGCGCTGGTTTGACAGTACGGATCTCTGTCGGGAGTTGTGGCAACAAGTTAATTTTCCTTCGGATGTGAAAGCGCGACTGGCGGGCTTTTGATTATATTGCCTATACTGTGGAGTCTTTGCAGGATGCAGTAAAAACAACAGGAGTGCGCGCAATATAACTTCCGGGAGAGCCTTTTTTGATGTATGCCTATGTTGCACGGCAAGCTATCTTTGATCGTGATAAAAAAGTGATAGGTTATGAGTTGTTGTTTCGAAACGGTCAGGACAACTGCTTTCCGAACATAGACGCGGACGAAGCAACTTCAAAGCTACTGAATCAACACCATCTTACCCATGATTTAGGCGAGATAACCGATCATAAACTTGCCTTTATCAATTTCTATCGTGACACCCTGCTATACCGCTTTCCGACATCGCTGGACCCGCTTAATTGCATTATTGAAATTGTTGAAACCGTCGAAGTCGATGATGCGCTAATCAAGGCGTGTAAACATATTCACGACTTGGGCTTTCGTCTTGCACTGGACGACTATGACTTTAACCCCAAATGGTCAGCATTGTTTCCGTACATTCAAGTGGTTAAAGTTGAGGCGGAGGCACAGACCACCGAGCGCCTGGCCGAGATTATGCCGCAATTAAAAAGTGCCGGTGTCAAGGTCGTGGTCGAGCGCATTGAGACAGTGGCGCAATTTCAACACTACTTGGATTTAGGCGTGGATTATTTCCAGGGATTTTTCTTTACTCGTCCCGAAATGATCCAGAAGCGTCAATTGCCAGCCAGTAAGATAAATCTGTTACAGCTGATGGCGATTAGCTGCCAAACTGATTTTAATATGACGGAGGTGAATCGCGTTTTAGAAAGGGATGCTTCGCTGGCTTATAAACTACTGCGGTTTATTAATAATCCTGCCAACTATCATCGCCAAAAGATCGCTTCTTTGCTGCATGCATTGAATTACATGGGACAAATTGAGGTTAAGAAATTTATCGCATTATTAGCGTTAGCTAATCTAGGGGATGACAAACCTCAAGAATTACTGCGTTTAAGTCTGACCAGGGCGAGACTGTGTGAGCTGGTGTCCCGCGCCAGAGGAGATCACCAAAACCCGCCGAAGGGCTTCTTGATAGGGCTTTTTTCGTTACTCGATGCGATTCTCGACTTGCCGATCAATGTGGTCATCAGCAAGACGCCGATTGATGATGAAATTCAAGTGGGGTTAATCGAACAGCATGGCCATTTAGCGGACTATGTAGCGGTATGCAGAACATTAGAGCAGGCCGACTGGGACCGTCTGGATGGGTTGTGTCAGCAGTTGGGGCTGACTGCGCAGCAAATAGCTGATTTTCACCTCGAAGCCCTGAATTGGGCCAATGACATTAGCAAAACTGCATTCGAAAACAGCTGATTACTGCGGCTCGATATCGCGTACATGGCGGTCTACGCTAATCATCGAGCCGGTCAGGCCCAACAGCACCGACAACCCTAACATGGCCAGCAGTTCATTGCCCTGTAGGCCGCTAAGCTCAAAATGATGAGCATATTGTTGGGTTAGTCCATCGATACTGGCTTCCGCCCACCATAATAACAACAACACCGCGAGCCAGGCAGCAATACCCCCAAGTAGCCCATACCAAAAGCCGGTGTATAAAAAGGGGCGCTGGATAAAGG
>CAXQZJ010000135.1:0-3789 GCA_964228145.1 Alteromonadaceae bacterium
CTAAACGAGCGATATCCTAGCTGCAGCGTCATATCGATAGCGATGTTGTCCATTAATGAATAAGTAATCGCGGCCTCATACTCTGTCATCGAATGACCATCGAAAGACAAAAAGTTACCCTGGGCGTATGCACCGAACCCAGTTAACGGGAAACCCACTTCAACGCGACTATAAACCAAAGGCACAAATCCCGAAAAAGACTCTTGCGCAAATTGCGTTGGATCATCCTGAGACTGCACGTAAATATCACCGTCAATATCTTTGAGGGTTAAGCCAGCGTCAAAGCTAATCAGATCATTATCAAAAAACTCATAGTACAAAGTGTAATCCACATTGCTTAAGTCCAGATCAGTGGCCAGGTCGGTATTGGTGGTAAAGGTCTCACCATCGAAAGTAAAACTTGATGTTAGGGTGACCAAACCATCATTAGCCATATCTGTTTTACGAATTTTGATGTTGGGTAGCAGCGGGATTGGATGCTCTAGCGCTGCATAAAAGGTTCCTTTAGTTTGATCATCAAAATTGAAGTTAGTCAGGTTGTTATCGTTTGCAAAGCCACCTTCGGTATCATAACTCCACCCCTGACCGCCAACATACAATCCTAAAACGGTGTCAGCGGAAGCAGATAACGGCAGCAACATGGCTGCCCCCAACAAAATACGTTTTTTCATAAATTAGCCTTGCACTAATAGTTCAGTTAAATCGATCAACGCGGCATTAGCCCGCGATATGTAGTTGGCCATCACCAGTGAGTGATTGGCCATGACGCCAAATCCGCTTCCGTTGAGAATAACCGGACTCCAGACCGTTTCCTGGGTCGCTTCCAACTCGCGAATAATTTGACGTAAGCTGACTGTGGCATTTTTCTTTTCCAATGTCTGGGCAAAATCAACTTCCACAGCTTTTAAGAAGTGTAGCAGTGCCCAGCAAGCACCGCGCGACTCATAAAACACATCGTCCAAGTCCCACCAACTGGTTTTAGTGAACAAGGCTGAGTTTGACGGTGTAGACTGACGAGCACTGGCGTCACCGGCTAAATCGGTATTAATTCTCTCCTGACCAACACTGGCACTCAGGCGTTGCGACAGGCTGCCCAGACGCATCTCTACTTGCTTAAGCCAATTACGCAAGTTGTCAGCCCGGGTATAAAACTGAGCATCGCCGGATGCTTGATTAGCTAGCGCATCACGATAAGCATACAGCGCTTCGATGCCTTCCCGATACATGGACTCAGATGAAGGCAACAGCCATTGATTATGATCGATATTAAATTTAGGCTGAGCCACAACCAGCGACGGGTTTTCAATGCTTTGAGATTGCGAGCGACTGAAATCCTTGCGCATTGCCAAACTAAGGTCGCGCACCATTTCCAGTACGCCAAATTCCCAACTCGGCATGTTGTCCATCATAACTGAAGGCGGCATAACATCGTTGGACAAGTAACCGCCAGACTTATCTAACAGGGTTTCAGCGACTTTAATCAGGGTTGATGTGGTCGCAAAGCCGGTGACCGGCTCCTGTCCAGTCTGTTGCCACTGCTCCTGAGCAAGCTCGCGAGGTTCAAAACTATCAGGCTCGATGCTCCAATACACAGCCAAAAAGTAAAATAGCAAAAACACCACCAGCACGGCGGTCACTATCCATTTAGTATTTAAACGTTCCATGGCGTTTCCTTATTTAATGATGTTGATGTTGAGAGTGTTCTTGGCCCGGCTTGACGGCTGTCGCTTCAATGTCATAGCGTGCGCCCGATTCGCTGATTAACGTAACTGTGATCAGCTCACCCAGTTTGAGCGGTCGCTTGAGCCCAAATAACATCAAATGTAATCCACCTGGTTGAAATGACAATGTCTGTTGAGCAACTGCCGTTACACTGTCAAGTTTGCGCATTTTCATCACGCCTTGCTGGTGCTCATGCGTATGGATTTCAACACGCTCCGCAACATCTGACTCTGCATGTGTGAACGTAATGTCATGATAGGTATCATTCTCAATGGTCAGATACAGGGCTGTGTTAGGAACACCCGGTGGCAGTACCCGTACTGCTGCATCCCTCAAATGAACGTGGGCCTCGGCGACCCCCGTGATGCACAACCCGACCAGAACAATTGTCTTACCGATCAACTTCATCATGATTCCTTGTTGATAGTGGTTAGACCTGAATTATTCAGCAATCCCTCACTAAAACCAAGTATTTACTGCGCCTTTGCGTTATCTCTTACCATCAGGATTATGATCATAAGCAACAACAACACTGGCCAGAATGCCGCAATTCCTGCAATAAATACTCCCAGCAAAGACAACACCAAAACGGCCAGTATCACACCGATAACACTGATAGTGATAAACAAACCGAGCAATACCAGGCAAATCGCAGTCAAGCCCAATAATGCAACACCTGCCAGCTCGTCAAATGGGCCATTTTGCCAGTGAATATGGACACCAAACAGAGTATGAAATATCTCCGTTAGGCTATATACCACCAGTACCGCCAGCAGTATCGCCAACAGTAACTTTTTCATCAGAACTCCCTTCTTTTCAACGCCTTCAGTTCCGGCAACAATATGGTCGCAATCAAATAACATAATGCCGTAGGTACAGTGGCCATCAACAACAGCACGACGCTGACGACACGGACTATCACAGCCTTCACTCCCAGGTAATCACCGATACCGGCACACACACCCGAAATAATACTGTCGTCGCCTTTGCGGTAGAGCTTTTTGGACTTCGCTGTTTTCATTACTAACTCCTATGGGCGGGGGACTCCCCGCCACGTTACGCAACCTTTTGTTTTAATTCCGCTAACTGCTTGTCTAACTCATCCTGCTTTTCTAACTCGGCAAACTGACTTTGCAGCGACTCACTGCCCAAATCGAATGCCTCAATTTCAGCCTCGATGCGATCAATTCGGCTTTCATAATGTTCGAAGCGCTGAAGTACGGCATCTGTGTCGACCTGCTGCTGTGCTTGGGTAACTTTGCGTGTTTGCGCTACCTGTTCACGTTGCCATAACGTGCGCTGCTTCGCCCTTGCCTCCGACAACTTGCTTTGCAGTCGAGTGGCATCCTCACCCAGCTTGTCGAGCAAGGCCTGAGCTTGTTGCTGTTGGCTTTCCAGTTGTTGGATTTCACTGTCGACAGTTTGTTTTTGCTTCAACGCCGCTTTTGCCAAATCCTCCTTGCCTTTTTGCATCGCCAGTTCAGCCTTTTGATACCAATCCTGACTTTGTTGCTGGCATCGCGTTATGTTGCGGTTGAGGGTCTTTTGAGTGGCGATATGACTGGCCGCTACAGCACGGACTTCTGCGAGTGTCTGTTCCATTTCCTCAATCATCAATCCGATTACCTTTTTAGGGTCTTCAGCTTTATCCAGCATTGCATTGATGTTTGACTGAAAAATATCGGTTATGCGAGAGATCATGCTCATGGGTTTCTCCTTGTTAATATTCTCAATGGGGTCTTGCCTATGTAGTTAACAATTCAGAATCCATGCCAAACCTTAAAACCGATATAAGCCACTGATATTTAATCACTTTTTATTGAACCGCCACTCAACCAACAACGTTCATCATTTAAACTCTTGGTCTATTTCACTAACTTTGTTGGTCAATTTGACTATCCCCTGGGTTCAGGCAGTCAGACGATCGCAACTGGCAACAGCATGACGGACAGACTCGGCGTTCCAACCAGTCGATAACGGGCTTGATCAGCAAACCAGCCGAACTAACCGCAGCTGCAGAAAAAAGAAATAAGAATTTATTCAGAGGGATTTGAAAGGGATACAGTC
>CAXQZJ010000136.1:0-6691 GCA_964228145.1 Alteromonadaceae bacterium
AAAAAGTCGTTACATACTGGCGCTAGCAATGGTTGCAGCAAGCGCGATAATCAGCACGCGTATGGAAGAAAATGTGTGAATACAGTCAGTATGACCAAGTTAATTCGAGTCGCACTTATTGCCTTAGTGATAACATGGCTCAGCGCTTTCGTCATGCTCTGTCATCGGCAGCATATCGTCAAATAAGATATTGAGTTACGCATCAAATCCCCTTCGCTGCAACAAAAGAAAGAGATCCGCTTTAACATGGCATTGACGGCCATCGAAAGCCTGCCTGCTCATACCTAAATCGAGTTGACCGTTAAGGAAGATAAACTGAACGAGCTGGTCATCCGAAGTATCGATAACAAGGTAAGCTATGCGTATAGAGCGGATGGTGAAGACATCCTGTTCAACGAACATGCACAGCGATGGATGGCCAAATATGTGCCGATGATTGCTGAAGCGATCTTAGCTGACTACTAAAAGTTAGATGTTTATTTCCGCCAGGGTGAGCTTTCACTGAACGTGGAGATGTAAAGCTGCTCCACCTTATCACGTGCCCATTGGGTTTTACGCAAAAATTTCAGTGACGATTTAACAGAAGGATCGCTCTTAAAGCAATTGACATTCACCCTGGCGGCCAAGCCATCCCAGCCGTAATGCGCTTGTAAGCGGGTTACTACAGCTTCCAGCGTCACGCCGTGCAAGGGGTTGTTTGGTTGTTCTTTAGACATTGTTTTAGCAATACTCTATTCAGTCACTGACTACTATACGCCCCTCGTTAAGACAAGGTAACGACCTGCTTACGCAGCTGTTCAATCTCATCACGTAGCGAAGCGGCTTTTTCAAACTCCAGCTCACGGGCATACTCAAACATTTCTTTTTCCAACTCGCCAATACGGCCCATGATTTCTGTTGCCGAAGCGGCTTTGGCAGCCTGCTTCGACTCTGCCACTTTGCGCAGTTTGATTTTACCTGCCTGTGGTGCAACCGAATCTCCCAAATCCATAATGTCAGTAATTGGTTTGTTCAGGCTTTGCGGGGTTAAGCCGTTGGCCTCATTGTGAGCAATCTGTTTCGCGCGTCTACGTTCAGTTTCGTCTATGGCTTTGCGCATGGAGCCGGTAATAGTGTCGCCGTACAGAATGGCTTTACCATTGATGTGACGTGCAGCACGACCAATAGTTTGAATTAACGACTTTTCAGCACGCAGGAAACCTTCTTTGTCGGCATCTAATATGGCCACCAAAGACACTTCTGGCATATCCAGACCTTCCCGGAGCAGGTTGATACCCACCAGTACATCAAACTTACCTAAGCGCAGGTCACGTATGATTTCAATACGTTCAACCGTATCAATGTCGGAATGCAGGTAACGCACTTTCACACCGTGTTCGTTGAGGTACTCACTGAGATCTTCTGCCATGCGTTTGGTGAGCGTTGTTATAAGAACCCGCTCATCTACGGCCACGCGTGATTGAATTTCAGACAGCACATCGTCCACCTGTGTGGCCACAGGGCGTACTTCGATAACCGGGTCCAATAGACCGGTTGGCCGAACAACCTGTTCGACGACTTCGCCATCTGACTTCTCAAGCTCGTAATTGCCTGGGGTAGCCGATACATAAATTGTTTGCGGTGAAATATGCTCAAACTCCTCGAATTTGAGCGGCCGGTTGTCGAGGGCCGACGGCAAACGGAAACCATATTCCACCAGTGTTTCTTTGCGAGAACGGTCGCCTTTATACATCGCACCTATCTGGGACACGGTCACGTGCGATTCGTCGATAAACATCAGGCCATCGGCAGGAAAGTAGTCCAACAAGGTCGGTGGCGGCTCTCCCGGCGCCCGTCCCGACAAATAACGCGAGTAGTTTTCGATACCGGAGCAATAGCCCAGCTCCATCATCATTTCTATGTCGAACTGCGTGCGCTGACTTATGCGTTGTTCTTCCAGCAGCTTATTTACGCTTAGTAACTGCTTCTTGCGATCGGCTAGTTCGGTTTTAATACTCTCCACCGCGTCCAGAATTTTTTCACGTGGCGTAACATAGTGCGTTTTAGGAAATACCGTCGCCCTCACCACGTTTTTGTCTACGGAACCGGTAAGCGGATCGAACAAACTGATTCGGTCTATTTCATCGTCAAATAACTCAACTCTGACAGCCTGCTTCTCGGAGTCAGCCGGGAAAATGTCAATCACGTCCCCACGAACCCGGAACGTTCCGCGCTCAAAGGCCAGATCGTTGCGCTTGTATTGTAGCTCGGCTAAACGGCGTAATATGTCCCGCTGATTGATTGTGTCCCCCTGACGCAAATGCAGCAGCATTTTCATGTAGGACTCAGGATCACCCAAGCCATAAATAGCAGATACACTGGCAACAATGACAACGTCTCGACGCTCCATGAGCGCTTTTGTAGCCGACAAGCGCATCTGTTCTATATGGTCGTTAATTGACGCGTCTTTTTCAATAAAGGTATCGGTACTGGGAACGTAAGCTTCTGGCTGATAGTAGTCGTAATAAGAAACGAAGTATTCAACGGCATTATTCGGAAAGAACTCTTTCATTTCGCCGTACAGCTGCGCCGCCAGGGTTTTGTTGTGCGCTAGCACTAACGTTGGGCGTTGTACCTGGTTGATGATGTTCGCCATTGTGAAGGTTTTACCTGAACCGGTTACCCCCAGAAGGGTTTGTTGGGCAAGGCCACTCTCCAGACCATCGACCAACGCCTCTATGGCCTTGGGCTGATCGCCGGCGGGTTCATATTTTGAGACCAGTTCAAAACCTTTCGTCATGATGCGTTACCTGCTAATCAGTTTGAGTTTCTAATACACGTAAAGAGCGACGGAACCAATACATTGATACCATGGCCATACACAGATTGGCGGCAACGGCACCAGCAAAGATACCCGTAAGATCAAACACCCAACCCATGGCTACCGTGATGGGCACAAAAAACACAAACAATCGAATAATGCTCAGTGTGAGTGCCGACATGGGCAAATGACACGCGTTCAGCGAGGAGTTTGTCAATATTATGATGCCCTGCAATCCGTACCCAAAGGGTACAATTAACAGGAACAGTTGGATCAATTCGGCCACCGCCTGTTCTTTGGCGAATAGCGCCGCAATCAAGCCTGACAGCAGCCATAACAGTATACTTACCAACAACTGCCACCCCATCACAAATTTTACCGCCAGCCAATAAGCCTGTTTTACGCGGTCAAATTTATTAGCCCCCAGGTTCTGACTAATAAAGGGTGGCAACGTCATCGATAACGCCAACACAAGTATAGTGGTAAATGACTCTAACCTGCTCCCTACTCCCCATGCCGCGACGGCTTCCTCGCCATAGCCCGCGACCACCCGGGTAAGAATGGCCCCGGCAATTGGCGTTAGCATATTAGCCCCGGCAGCAGGTAATGCGATATGAAGGATTGAACGGCTGCTGACCATGAATTCTTTTGGGGTAAGTAAGCGCGGAAGAACGTAGCCGCGCTGTTTAGCCAGTAAGTACAAAATCCAAATTGAACAAATGATCCAGGAAATCAACGTAGACAGCGCTGCACCGCCAATGCCCATTTCCGGTATTGGTCCAACGCCGAATATAAGAATCGGGTCGAGTACTGCATTTATGCCGCCGCCAGTCGCCATAATAATGCTTGGCGTCTTGGTATCGCCTCTGGCCCGCAATACACTGTTTCCAACCATGGGAATCGCCAGGAACACGGAGGCAAAATACCAGATGTACATATAATCCTGAATAAATGGCATCAGGTTATCCTGAGCGCCAAGCAGCGAAAAAATAGGCACAACAGTGAAGCCGCCTATAATAGCCAGTATGCCGACTAATAAAGATGACAGCATAATGGCACCGGAACCGGTTTCCCGCGCATTATCCTGATTTCCCTGTCCGGCGAGTCGCGCAATGACAGCCGATGTGCCTACTCCCAACCCAATATTCAAACTGATCAGCGTAAACGTAACAGGAAACGTAAAACTGATTGCGGCAAGCGGCTCGGTACCAAGCAAACTAACAAAGAAGGTATCTACCAGTCCGAAGCTCATCATCATGATCATGCCAACAATCATCGGCACCGTCATACGCTTTAGCGTTTGACTGATATCGCCATTTATAAGATCTCTGGACTTGTTGTTCGCTGCTGACATGGTTTATTCACACATTTCGGGATGAACTGAAGCGCGGGCGGCAATCTATCAACCATCCGAACTTTCGCAGATTTAAAATAAAGGATTTATTGTACTGGAGTGCTGTAAATAACAACAGTATTTTATCGTTTAATTAATATTACGCACCGAATAATGCAATTCATCGCATTTTTATCACTTAAGGCGTCAATAACGGAATCTTATTTGTTCAATTGAACAGGGATTCACGATTAAAGCGTATTTTATGCCACCGATAGCGCGTGTAACTTATTAAATACACTTAATCCAGCCCAGATTACATAAGCCTACCCTGTCATCGATACTCAACCACTTGGCCCTTTGTGTAAACAGTTTGTTAAACTGTCGATTTTTCAGACCAACTGGTGAATGAGTAACACACAAGTATTCGACTGATCATTTTGGTGCATAAAACATTGACACCGTGTTACACAATTGTGCAAAAGTCATTTTAAAAAATTATAAAACAATGAGTTACAGCAGTTTGAGCATGGCAGAAATATGACGATATTTTGACATGTGACCATCACGACTCGCAATGAAACACATCTATCAACATAGTTATCCACAGAATTCGTGGATAAGTCTCATAGAGCCAGTATTGGCGCGGCTTCACGCCAGATCGAGGAAATTTTATGTAAGTAACGACTAACCTTCTAACTTCACACATTAGGTTACAGATTTATGAAAAGCTGTACGTAAGCACAGTATTCAACGTTTTTTTAATAGCTTTTAGGCATAAAAATATAAGTTTATATTCTTTTTGCGATTTTTAACTTAAAGCTGACGGTATTACCTATAACTAATCTATTATTTTTCATGTAATTAGCGTTATTCACAGCCAGCAAAGTTTAAAAAACAGCCAGTTTAGCGTGAAATTGTATTAAAGATCGCCAAAAAGACATTTTTTAAGCAAACGAAATAAAAATATAACGAAGTATATTGACACATCATCGTTACCTCATTAATATTCGCAGCCGTTGAAACACAGGTCCCCCTTAGCTCAGTTGGTTAGAGCGACGGACTGTTAATCCGCAGGTCCCCCGTTCGAGTCGGGGAGGGGGAGCCAAATCTGGCTCCATTACACTGAGTTCCTCAGTAAAATCTCCAAGTTCCGAATTTCCAATGTAAAAGTTGACACGCTGTTTTGTCTATTCAACATCAGCTATAGATCAGTCAGCGCAAATTTCCAGTATACGTTTTTAATTATGCGAAAAATAAGAGATAATACCGCGATTACGCATACGCTCTTTTGTCTTTTTATTCACTGGCTTGATTGGTAATACTGAATCTCGATGACTGAATTTTTCCTGCTTCTTATCAGTACTGTGTTAGTCAACAATTTTGTACTGGTTAAATTCCTGGGTCTGTGTCCCTTTATGGGGGTCTCCAGTAAACTGGAAACGGCCATAGGTATGTCGATGGCAACGACATTTGTTCTGACACTGGCGTCCGTATGCAGCTACCTGGTGGAAACCTATTTATTACAGCCGTTGGGCATTACCTTCTTACGCACAATCAGCTTTATTCTGGTTATTGCCGTCGTTGTGCAATTTACTGAAATGGTGGTGCATAAAACCAGCCCTACCCTTTATCGTTTGTTAGGGATTTTCCTGCCGCTTATTACCACCAACTGCGCGGTTTTGGGTGTTGCATTGCTAAACCTGACCGAACAGCACAACCTGATTCAAAGCATAATTTATGGCTTTGGTGCCGCTGTAGGATTCTCACTGGCCATGATCTTGTTCGCCGCCATGCGGGAACGCCTGGCCGCTGCTGACGTCCCTACTCCGTTCAAAGGGGCTTCCATTGCAATGATTACCGCCGGCTTGATGTCACTTGCCTTTATGGGCTTTAGCGGACTGGTGAAAGTGTAATGATGATTGCAGCACTACTCGCCCTTGGGCTATTGGCACTGGGATTCGGTTTGGCACTTGGCTACGCCGCTATTCGCTTTCATGTTGAAGGTGACCCGCTGGTAGAACAAATTGACCAGGTATTGCCACAAACACACTGTGGTCAGTGTGGTTACCCCGGTTGCCGCCCGTACGCTGAAGCCATTGCCAATGGTGACGACATTAACAAGTGTCCACCGGGCGGCGAAGCGACCATTAAGCAGTTAGCAGATTTGATGGGGGTTGAGGCCAAGCCATTAGATGCCGCACACGGTGAAGAAAATGCGCCTAAGGTCGCCTACATTCGCGAAGATGAGTGTATTGGTTGTACAAAATGTATCCAGGCCTGCCCGGTCGACGCCATTGTTGGTGCAGCAAAACAAATGCACACTGTGATAACCGATGCCTGTACCGGCTGTGACTTATGTGTAGAGCCCTGCCCTGTAGACTGCATTGATATGGTGACGGTAAATCCTACGACGGCGTCCTGGCAATGGGACTTTGCACAAACGCCGCGAGGCGATATACCGGTGAAAGTGATTTCCTGATATGCCAAACGATTTTTCTCAAATACTTCAACGTCTTGATTCACAAAAGCTCTGGGACTTCCCCGGCGGCGTGCAC
>CAXQZJ010000137.1:0-3831 GCA_964228145.1 Alteromonadaceae bacterium
GCCCAGGTTGCGCAAGCTGTCAAAGATGGTGCCGCCGGCGCCATTGCCGGTTCCGCGACTGTTAAAATCATTGAGCAGCATCTGGACGACAAGGCCGCTATGCTTGCGGCGCTGCGTGATTTCACCACGCAAATGCGTTCAGCAACCTAACGCTTGTTGTCAAACTTAAGGCCGCCAGCAGTGATCCATTATCTTAATATGTTACACTGCTGGCGGTATTTAAAACGGAATTCAACATGGCTGCGTTACTCGAATTTTTACCTCTGCTGATATTCTTCGGCGTTTACAAAATGTACGACATTTTTTGGGCGACCGGCGCGCTGATGGCGGCGACCGCACTGCAACTGTGCGTCAGTTATGTCATGCACAAAAAAATTGAAAAGAAGCAATGGATTTTCTTTGCCATGGTAGTGGCCTTTGGTGCGCTGACTCTGGGCTTCAGAGATAAAACCTTCATTATGTGGAAGCCGACAGCAGTGTACGCACTGTTCGCACTGGTGTTACTGGGCAGTGTCATTATCAAAAAGCCGATCATGGAAAAACTCATGGGTGAGGTACTTACCCTGCCCCACAAAATTTGGGTGAGAGTCACGGTCGCCTGGGGGCTTTTCTTTGTCGCCGCGGCGATCGGTAATGTCTATGTAGCGCAAACGCTCCCGGAGGAAACCTGGGTTAATTTTAAAGTATTTTGGATGACGGGCTTTTCTCTGGGCTTTATGGTGTTAACCATAGGGTATTTATTTCGCTACATGCCTCAGGAAGATGAGCAGCAAAAGGAAAACAATTGATGTGGTATCTGGTTTATGCACAGGACAAGCCTGACACTTTAGCTCAGCGGCTTGAAGCACGCCCCGCCCATTTGGCCCGCCTTCAGGAACTCACTGCCCAAGGAAGGCTATTGGTTGCAGGCCCAACGCCGGCAATTGACAGTGAGGACCCTGGCGCAGCCGGTTTTACCGGCTCTGTGGTGATCGCCGAATTTGACACTTTGCAGGATGCCCAGCAATGGGCAGATAATGACCCTTATATTGAAGCCGGTGTTTACCAAACGGTCACGGTAAAACCCTACAAAAAAGTGCTACCTTAATGGCGCAATTGTTTTTAACCCCGACCCTGTGGATTGATGATCAGGATATTGAGCTGAACGCAATCCGAGCTCAGGGCTCAGGCGGACAAAATGTTAATAAAGTCAGCAGTGCCATTCATCTGCGCTTTAATATCAAAGCCAGTCAATTGCCCGATTACATGAAAGAGCGCTTATTGGCAGTCAAAGACTCGCGCCTGACCAGTGACGGAATCTTTGTATTAAAAGCCCAGCAGTTCCGTACTCAGGAGCAAAACCGCGAGGATGCATTGGCACGACTTGGCGAGTGGATCAGTACCCATATAAAGGTGCAGAAAACCCGTCGACCGACCAAGCCCTCCAAAGCAGCCAAGGCACGAAGAGTTGACGCGAAAAAGCAGCAGGGTCAACGCAAGCAATTGCGACAAAAAATCAGTTATTAACATGCATTCAGGCACCCAGGAAAAGCTCGAACTAGAGCAACAGGCTGCTGAATTGTTCGCAGCAATTTACCCTGACAACCAAGGCGAATGCCGCTTTTTACACCACAATCTTCCGCCTAAGCCAGATGCCACGCTGTTGATTAATAATAAGCCTCAAGACATTGAAATCGCGCACCTGTATGGAAGCGAAGAAGAAGCCCAGCTGATATTGGGCAAAGATTTGGATACAGCAACCCGGGACGCCTTGCGGGCTCAGTCAATCCATACTCATACGGATGATCGGCTGATCAATGCGTTAAACCGTATCCTGGCATCAAAGGCAGAAAAGCATTACCACAGTGTCCAGCCCTGGTTAGTAATTCGGAATATGCACCCGGCATGGAACAAACAAGCCATTGAGCAATACTGCCATCGCATCGACGTGGTCTACCCCAACCCCTTTGAAAAAATCTGGCTGATTGCGGATCGCAATGGTAAATCTGGCCTAGTTCAACTTAGTTAACTCATGGCGCTGTTGACGACACTCGGCCTGCCCGGCATGTTTATCGCTGCTTTTTTGGCGGCCACCATACTGCCCCTTGGCTCAGAAATCGTTTTTAGCGCACTGCTACTCAGTGACATCCCCCAACTGGCACTGTGGCTAAGTGCCACCGGCGGTAATGTTGCAGGCTCAGTGGTCAACTATTTTATCGGCTGGTGGGGCGGCGAGTGGCTGGCGCGCAAACGACCTGACCATCAGCCGGTGCTGCGCCGTGCGCAAGCGCACTTTCAACGATACGGTCAATTTAGCCTGCTATTTGCCTGGCTTCCGGTTATTGGCGATCCCCTGACTGTGGTCGCCGGCATGCTCCGCACCCGTATATGGGTATTTATCTTATTAGTCACTGTAGGCAAAGGGGCCCGCTATGCCGGGCTGATCTGGTTGTTTAACAGCGCGACTTGAGCGAGATCAATGCTTAAGGCTTCAACTTATCTATACTCATCTTAGGCAAACCCACAACAGAGAAGCCAGATGACAATTGAACAATGGACGAGCTTACTCGGCTGGTGCAGCCTCTTAAACCTGTCTTTATTGGCCATTTCAGCGCTATTACTCATGCTGTTCGAACGCCCGGTAAAAGCCATTCACCAGCGTATGTTTGGCTTGGATGACCGTCAGCTGACCCTGAGTTACTTTAGCTATTTAGCCAATTACAAAATACTGGTACTGGTTTTTAACCTGATGCCTTACATCGCATTAAATCTGATGCAGGGATAACTCAGGGTACGCAATCCAGTAGGCGCTGATCCATATCGGCCATGACTTTGGCTTTGAAAGAACTCTCGCTACGTTGCGCGATGTTCGCCTTATAGTGTTTGATATCGACCATTTCCAAATTGGCACTGATTGATTTAAACACTTTAGGGAATTTGTCACCTGGTGATTGAATATGGTGCAAGCCGCCACTGTATACGAATAAAATTTTTCCTGAATCCAGACGTTCTAGGATCTCCGCGACACCTCCACGAACACTCATGGGCTTACCGTGTTTATCAAGGCCATTTCTGCGTTTCATTCGCCCTTCTGGCAGAATCGCCGTAATCACGTCGTCACCGACATGATCCAGAAAATGCTGCCAAGAGTCATCTTTTTTACGGGTAATGGGAATTACGCCCGGCAGCAAAGCCTTAAGAATGCTGCCTGCCAACGGACGCTTCATGGTGATATCCGCCCCCGGTACAATCACCTTGTGGGCAATATTCCAAACAAATTTCCACGGAGCAAAGCGAATAAACAAAGGTTCAAACAGGCTGGTATGGTTTAAAAACACGATCAAGCGAACATCGTCAAAGTTATTGTGCTGGGCATCACTCAGCCAGGTGCGCTTGCCTTTGTAAAATACATGAGACAAGAGTTTTACCTTCGCCATCAGCAGAAAACTTACAAACTTCATTCACTATCCTCAATTTAAACGGCTGCGTATTTTACCGATTTAGCCGCATTTCGCCACCGTTCGACGCTCGTTGTACGAATACACACTGTAAAAGGGTTTAGCACAGCCAGCGCGAAAAAGGTTTAAACATTTTTTACAGCACGCCGATAAGAGGACGTAAAGAAAGGACATATGTTGCTGCACTGTACATTGGCCCGTCGATCAAGCAGACATTTTCTTTGCTCAGGCCATACGCATTCATGCTTAAACCTAAGGTTCGTTATGCAGACGCCCTCATATTTAATGACGAATAGCATGTATTACCACCAAAGTGGTGCCTCTGGCTTCCTGAATCACTTTGGTCACTTTGCTAAACGTACACGTCGTGTAACGGTAAAGCGCAATGTTAATG
>CAXQZJ010000138.1:0-17712 GCA_964228145.1 Alteromonadaceae bacterium
GAAAAGGGTACAAATAGGCATAGCGCAGGTGCCGCATCGCCAGTAAGTCGTAAGTAATAAAGGAATTGGCAAAGCTGTATAAGTCTTGAAGTTTTTGCAGTGATAGCAGCAGCATAGCTGTGGCAACAAAGGTCATAAACAGGGGGTAAAAGTAGGCGCCTATCAGCCCCGCATACCACAAAGCTATCGTGGTTAGCGCCGCAATCGAGAATAGCGCGATAACCGGCTGATAACTGGTTCCGGTTTGCTTGATAGTTGACTCATTAAAATAATCTAACAGCGCGTCATGACCGCCAATGCGTTCCCCGTCGATAAAAGTTTGGGGCGTGGTCTCAACCTGATGCCGCTGTTTGAAATTGTCGGTTTGCTGGCGTGAAGTGAGGTGATGATCCTCGACTCGATACCCGTGCTTTTTGAGCAGGTGAAGGGATCTTAGGCCAAAGGGGCATATGTGGTCATCGGTTACCATACGATACAAGCTTGCTTCTTTGTTCATTCGAACGCTCCAGTATTCACCGTCAAATATAAAAACGATGCGAGATCAGTGCCAACTGGATTAACTACACGGGTATACATATAAAATGCTGATTTAAAATAAAAAATGGGGTTTAATGGCACTGTTGAATGAATTGGTAGAGTGTAAATTTATCAAAGGTTCGGCGTATTTTACCGTTTAGTTTAAACAAACTGAGCGAGAGCAAAATCTTACAGGAAGTCTTTAGATGTTAAAAAAAGCATGTATTTCATTGTTTGCCCTGGTACTTGCCGGGTGTGGTGGTCACGGATTTGAAGGTACCTACAGTGCAACGTCAGACGATTCGATGGTGAATCAAATGATCAAGAGCACCGGTGGCAGTACTATCATCATTGGCGAAGATTATTTGGAAGCTGAAGGTGAGCGTACCGAGGTTGATGAAATTTTCGTGCGTGAGTCGAATGACAAGCGTTACCTGATCATCGTCAAAGATGGCGAGGAAGAGTCATTCGAAATTATTGATGACGAGACACTTCGCATTGCGATGGGTCCTATCGGTTTGAATTACGTCAGACAATAAGCGATAGCCGGTCAAAAAACCCCGCAGTGTAGCGGGGTTTTTGCCATTCTAGAACCTGATTTATTTGCATTTTTTTCATTCAGGCTTCTTAATCTTGCGTGGCTTGACTATATTTAATTATGGTGTTTTTTGCGTCTAGTCTAAAAGGTTAGGTTCGCACTTCAATCAGGAATTCTTTTTGGCTCGTTGGCGGTATTGTGTTCTCCTTTGCTGTTTAGCTTTTAATCTTTCTGTCATTGCCAAGCCCTTGGTGGAGCGGCCAGCTGTCACACGTATTTCAGCGGAAGAAGGATTATCGCAAAGTAGCGTCAATCGGATTTTGTTGGATCAGCAAGGTTTTGTTTGGTTTGGTGCTCAAGAAGGTCTCAATCGCTTTGACGGTTACCGTGTCTCACTACCTTTTAGCGGGCCTCTTGGCATCGACTCGATTAACGATATCTATCAGGATCCTCAACAGCGAATTTGGATAGCAACCGAAACCTCCGGGTTGGTCTTATTGGCACCTGAGCGTGCCGAGCCCCAAGTTGTCTTCAGTAAGCCTTACGATGACATGCCTGAAGCGACAGAGTCGATCGCGACTATTACTCCCTCAGGACGTGGCTTGTGGTTGGGCCTTTATCAGTCCGTTGCATACCTAAATCCTCAAACCATGACGCATAACATAGCGTTTACCATGCCAATTGATCTGCAAAAAGAGCATAACATCATCCGCGCGGTTCTTGAGCACCAAGGTATTTTGTACGTTGGTACTTCAGCAGGATTGTTCGCAGTGGATATAGAAACGGGACGGCGTTGGCAGGTTAAACATAGCGCAAACGGTGGCCGGGGGGATGATGCCAACGTCAAGCAGCTCTATTTAGACAAAGATCAAAATCTCTGGATTGGCACAGTACGCGGCTTGTTTAAGATGTCAGCAGCGCAGCGAGAGAATATGTTGGCTTATCCGGAACGGGTAGCTGCGACACTGGTGGTTGAAGAATTAAATATCTGGCGAATTTTAGACCGTGGAGACCACTTTCTGTTGGGCACCAATGGGGGATTATATCGCTTTTATCCTCAAGACAGTCGGTTGCAGCTGTTGCTGCGGTTGTCGGACTCTCAATATCAGGTGTCGAACGATTCGATTGTAGACATTGTGAGTGATGAAAAAGGCCACTTTTGGCTGGCGACAAAAAGCGATGGTGCGTTTTTATGGACTGAGTCCGCAGTGGTCTTCAACAATATCAATCAACGCTCTGCTGCTGGCAGTCAATTGGCAGATGATATGGTTTGGGACATAGTCCAAACGGATCAAACGACTGTTTGGATCGTAGGTGACATGGGAGTGAGTCGTCTGAATTTGCTGACCAACAGTATTGATTTGGCATTAGGTCGAGAGCAGGGTCTCGAATACATTGCAGAAGCGGAAGTCGCTAGTGATGGAACGCTCTGGTTATCTGCTGCAGATGGTCTGGTTCCGTTTGACCCTGACACGGGCCAGCGCTTAATGCCTCGTATCATGAGTGAACAGGTTGCTGAAGTAATGGGTCAGGCGGTATGGGGAATTTATCCTGATCCGGAGCAAGGGATTTGGTTTGCCGGAGGTAGTGGGTTTTATTATTACTCGGAACAAGCGGGCCTGTCGTCAGTAACGAGTATAAATGAGACGCTTGATCCGACCTGGAGTATGGGGTTTATCGGAATAGACCAAGATACTGAAACACGTTTGCTGGTATCAGGCAGCGGCACCGTACACAGTTATTCACCCACAACGAAAGCATTAACATTACTGCATCAGGTTCAGGACTCACATCCAATTCAACCCAATAACTATGCGTTAAGTATTCTGGATGACCAGCGCGGAAACTGGCTTATTTTATACAACGGCCTTGGTATCGCAGTGGTGGATAAAGCCACGGGTTCGCAGCGAGCCCTGCTCAAGTCTCAGGGTTCAATCTCTTTTGCTTTGGTCCACAGTATGCAATTTGCGGCGCCTGGAGAGATCTGGTTGAGCTCAAACTCAGGTCTTATGCGGCTGGATACTCAACGTTTAACTGCGCAGCGTTTTACCTACAAGGATGGTTTACCCAGCAACGAATTCAACGCGGATGCTCACACGCGTCTATTGGACGGAAGGTTAATGTTTGGTGGTGTGAAGGGCGTGACGCTCTTCGATCCTGCCGAAATTCCGCAAAAGCGTATTGATGCACCTCGAGTAGCCATAACTTATGCCGGCTTATTGGAACAGCCTCTGGCTTCACGCCCCGGTGACTTGAGTGGCAGCAAGATAACCCTTAATCCTGAAGACTTAGGCCTCAAAGTGCAATATTCAGGTTTGGAAATGCAAGGTGGCAATGAACTGCTGTACCGTTACGAACTGGTCGGCGAGGAAACCTTTTCGGTACCTTTTTCAAGTGACACAGAACTGGTTGTGCCGAAATTAATGCCCGGAGAATATACGTTATCTATTTGGTCAAAAGACCCTGTCACCCTGTTGCAAAGCAAGCCTGCGACGTTATCGATTAACGTGTTGTTTCCGTGGTATGCATCACCTGTCGCGATGTGGATTTATGCTGTTTCCTTGCTCGGTTTTGTGATGTTGTGGCGATGGCGCTATGTACGCAAACGTCGCGCTTTAGACGCCCTACACCGGCAAACACGTACCAGCGAAGAGCGATTACAACTTGCGTTGAGAGCCAGTGGCAGCGGTATCTGGGATTGGAAGGCAGAAAGTGGCCTAATGTACCAACCGCGTTTGGAAGACGAGCTGGGGCACGGAATATCGTCAATGAGCCTCGAAGAGTTCGTTAAGTGGATTCATCCTACCGAACGGCCGCATTACCTGCAGATTTGGCAGAGCTTCGTTTCCGGGGAGTCGGAAAGTTTTGACCTGACCTATCGCTTGCGGAATCAACAAGGAAATTGGTTGTGGTACCGGGATTTGGGACGGGTTGTGAGCCGCGATGATAACCAGCGTCCGGTCAGAATTTCGGGAACATTTACTAATATTACCCAGAATAAAGCCGATGCTGAGCGAGCCAGGTTATTTGGTGAGGCCTTTAAGCACACCCGCGACTGGGTGATGTTACTCAATCGTGAAAGTATTCCCATTGCTGTCAATGAAGCCATGAGCGATGCGTTGGGCTTTCATACGGATGCTAACTTGCAAAGTCAGATGGACACTTGCTTCAGTGCCGCGCACATTCGATTTTTACTGAAAATTACTCGTGGCTTGAAGGTCAATCAACACTGGCAAGGTGAAGAAGAGCTGCTCACATTGGACAATACGCTGCACCACTTGATGATTAAAATCAGTGCGATACCTGATGTTCAGGGTGATAAGCAGCAAGTCGGCTATTTTGTGCTGGTGATGACAGATATCAGCGAGCAGAAAGACGCCCAGAAAAAGCTCGAAAGCCTCGCCAATTATGATTCCCTCACCGGATTGCCGAATCGCAACCTGATCCTTGAGAGGATAAAACAGGGCATAGTCACCGCGAACCAGAAGCGCTTGAGAATGGCTGCATTGTTCATTGATCTGGACAGGTTCAAGCAAGTAAACGACTCGCTAGGACACGATGCCGGTGATCAGCTTCTGTTGGAAATTGCTAACCGTTTAAAATCGGGATTGCGGGTTGATGACACTGTTGGTCGGCTGGCAGGCGATGAGTTTGTGGTACTGATTGAAAAACTGGACGATATTCACGGCCTGGAGAATTTGGCCGCCAAAATGATCGAAGAGATAGACAAGCCAGTTGCGATTGCTGGTCAGCAGGTCTCTGTCTCAGCCAGTATTGGCATCGCCTTTTACCCTGATCATGCCAGCGATCCAGCGGGGCTGTTAAAGGCTGCGGATATTGCCATGTACCATTGCAAATCTGCAGGTCGTAATCGCTTTTGCGTATTTGATACACAGATGAATCAGCAAGCGTTAGCCAGATTGAACCTCGAAGCGAGACTTAAAGCCGCGCAGGCTTCTCAGGCGTTCGTAAACTTTTATCAGCCCATCGTGAGTCTAGAAGAAGGAAAAGTTGTAGGCTTAGAGCTTTTGTTGCGTTGGCAGCATGAAGATCGCCACATTTCTCCGGTAGAATTTATTCCACTGGCTGAGGAAATCGGGTTAATTATTCCCATGACCTTTGATGCTTTGAAGCGAGGACTGACTGACTTGGCAAGCTGGAGAGCGATTGAACCCACGCTCAAATTGTCCGTGAACCTATCAGCGTTGCATATCGAGAAGGGCATTTGTCCTCAACAGTTGCTGGTGCTACTAGAACAACATGATCTGACCGCAGACGCACTCCAGTTGGAAATAACAGAAAGTGCACTGATGCGAGATCATCAGCAGGCAAAAGTGACTATGGACAAGCTAGTTGAGGCTGGCTTTCGGTTCTCGTTAGATGATTTTGGCACCGGGTACTCGTCGCTGAGGTATTTGAAAGAATTCCCGATAGATACGGTTAAAATTGACCGTAGTTTCGTGTGCGAGATTGGGCGCAATGAAGACGATGAATCGATCGTGCGCACCACGTTATTACTCGCTGAAAGCCTAGGGATGAAATGCGTGGCAGAGGGTGTCGAAAATCAAGCTCAGGTAGCGTTTTTTGAACAGAATCAATGCCCACTATTACAAGGCTATTTGTATTCACGACCGGTTGCAGCAGAATTAGTACCGGCGCTTTTAAAACAACGTTGGTGAACCGCCGTTTGCCGCTGTGATTTGCGCTAAAACACCTTGTTTTTGCGCCTATGCTCATGTTTAAGTGACGTCTTGTATTTGCCAACGTATTAGTTATGAATAACAACATTGCCCGCCTTTATCACATCGCCAACAAGCCTACCCGAACCATTATAGGCTTGATGAGTGGCACATCTTTGGATGGACTGGACATTGCATTGTGCCAGATTTCCGGACATGGGCCGGCGACCCGAATCAAGGTTGAGCAGTTTGTAACCCGCGATTATGATGCCGCTACCAAGCGCGCACTCAGGTCTGTCAGTCACAGCCGGGCGAAGGTTGAAGATACGTGTCTGATAAACGCCAAGCTGGGCACAATGCATGGTCAGTGGGTTGCAGAGCAACTAAAGCAATGGGGATTAGAGACACAAGATGTGGATTTGGTTGCCAGCCACGGTCAGACGGTTTTTCATGCACCTAAGCGCCATCACCAGCAATGTGATTATCCCGATGCAACCTTGCAACTTGGTGATGGCGACCACGTAGCCCGGGCTTGTGGAATCATTACGCTTGCGGATTTCAGGCAACGACATGTTGCCGCTGGCGGTGAAGGTGCACCTTTGGTAGTGTATGGTGACCAGTTGATTTTCCGTGATGCCACGGAAAACCGCATCATGCTAAATATTGGTGGCATTGCTAATCTCACTGTTTTGCCTGCCGATCTTTCTAAGTCGGCGTACTGCAGTGATACCGGCCCGGGCAATACCCTTATGGATGCATATATGCAGAGCCTTGCTCAACCTCAGGCATTCGATCGGGACGCCCAATTGGCACTGCAAGGGGCAATCCACCAACCCTTGTTAACCACTTTGCTAAACCATGAGTTTTTTGCTCAGAATTTACCTAAAACCACAGGGCCTGAATTGTTCAACCTTGAATACGTCACTTTGGCTTTGGCGCGCTGTGGCAAACCAGCCCTGAGTGACGCCGACATGATGGCCACACTCAATGCATTCAGCGCCCAGAGTATTGCCAGAGTGCTAGCAGAGTGCACGGCAGATTGGGAGTCAGGTGCTGTCTATTGCAGTGGTGGGGGAGCGCACAACCCGCTATTGATGAGTCAGTTAGCACAATTATTACCGGAACTACGCATCGATAGCACAGCCAGTCTAGCAGTGAACCCGGATGCCAAAGAAGCCATGTTATTTGCTTTGCTGGCGAATGAATGTGTCGCCGGAGATCCGTTTGCGATCCAGATTGAGGGTATGCCAGCAACCACTATGGGGAAAGTGTGTTTTCCTGATTAGTTTTGGCAGCGGAATTTTTACAGATCTTACTGTGTAACGCGATGATTGCTGCCGGCGCAATGTACATGATTATGCCGTACAAGCCAGGCATCACAGAATAGGCTGAACTTTGCATAAAGCTCAGTGCGATCACTATGGCCAGTGCGGCGTTTTGAATGCCGACTTCAATGCACAAAGTGCGCTTGGCTGATGTTGTCATGTGGCCTGCCCAGCCCAATCCCCAGCCGAGTATCGATGTGGCGATACTCAAAATGCCACAAGCTGCTAGCAGAGCAGGTGCACTGCTGCGCAAAAGCTCCCATTCTTTGCTGATCAAGGCCACGATAAGCAGGCACAAAAAAACCAATGAAAAGCGTTGGAACCAAGGCTCGATGCGTATGGCCAATGGCCCCTGCCAATGGCGCATCCCCATTCCTAACAGCACAGGGATCAGGGTTGTAATAAGTACCCCGCCAGACACAGATAACATCGAAAAAGAGGGGGCAGTGTCGTTACTGAATAAGGAAACAGCGAGTTGAACGAATAATGGGGTGGTTATCACACAGGCAATGGTGGATAGCGCGGTGAGTGTCACGGACAGGGCCAGATCCGCCTTCAACAACTGGCTCATCACATTTGACATTGTCCCGCCCGGGCAAGCTGCTAACAGCAGCAAACCAATTGCCATGCTGGCCGGTAGCGACATGGCGAAAGCAATGGCTAATGCTACCGCTGGCATTAGCAACAACTGGCCGCATAATCCGATCAATACCACTCCCGGTTGTTGCTTGATGCGCTTAAAGTCCGGCCCACTGAGCGATAAGCCGATGCCAAACATAATCAGCGCCAATGCCATTGGTAACAGCCATTGTGTTGTAGCGTTTGCTTCCATCGCTGCAATTTAGTCCAAAAAGCCAGGGTCTTGGCTTAATAGTAGTTGATAGACGGGCTGAAAATTACCCCATGTAACCAGATCGTTGCCATTCATTGCCCGGGTTCTTCGCGCAATCTCATCGGGAATTAAGGTCATCTCTCCTGCGGCCTGAGCCAGTAGCTGACTATGGCAACAACTATCCAACATAACAAAATTAGCGGCTGCAGCATCGACCGATTTGCCAACCGTGAGAAGGCCGTGGTTCTGCAAAATGGCGGCACATTTGTCACCCAATGCAGATGCAATCATATCTCCTTCGTGGGCGTCGGCTACCACGCCAGAAAATTCACTGAAAATGGCGTGATTTTCGAAAAACAGGCACGCATCCTGAGAAATCGGCAGTAATGGCTGACCGGATGCGGCAAAAGCGCGTCCGTATACAGTGTGCGCGTGAGCCACAGCGTTGATCTCTGGGCGGGCCATATGTAGCCGTGAATGAATCGCGAACGCGGCATTGTTGATCGGTCGATTACCCTCAACGATGTTGCCATCATGGGAAACCCTGACCAAATCCGATGCCTTAATTAATGCGAAGTGCATTCCCACGGGATTAACCCAAAAGGTATCCGGTTCAATCGGGTCCCGAGACGAGATATGGCCGGCTAAGCCTTCGTCGAACCCGTAGTGAGAAAATAGCCTGAACGCCGCCGCTAAGCGTTGTTTTTCATATAAGCGCTGCTTTTGCTTGTCAGAAAATGAAGGCGGCGCCATCAGGTCAAATTGGTTAGCGCCAATGGTTAATTTATCAGCTAGTTCAGCGTCGTTCATGGTTAATCTCATGTTAAAAACTTGTGTACAGATTAACCGGCAGCATGATAAATAAAAGTGATATATATTTATGAATTAAGATGAATATTATGCATAGTAAGATGGATTTAAACTTGTTTCCGGTATTAATGGCGATTTATCGGGAAGGGTCGATAACCCAGGCTGCGAAGCGATTGTTTATCACGCAGCCCGCGGTGAGTCATGCTTTGTCGCGACTACGTGACATGTTTGAAGATCCTTTGTTCCAACGCCATGGCCGGCGCATGGTACCGACTGCCCTGTGTCATCAAATTATGCCCTCAGTGACGAGTGCAGTGGAACAGTTGCACTTTTCTTTACAGACTGCCGATGTATTTGATTTGTCTGCTCAGCGACGTCATATTCGATTGGGCTTACGTGATATTATGGAGTCTTTGTTCTGCCCTAGCTTAATTGCCAAAAGCATTGAGTTTGCCCCCGGTGTAACGCTTCAAAGTCAGCATGTTGTATTAAGTGATATTGCGTCCCTATTGAAAAAGGGGGAATTGGACATTGCAATTGATGCACTGATGCCAGTCCCGGCCGACATAAAACATATTCACGTGCGTGATGAGTCATTTGTATTGTTACATCGCAGTAACCACCCGCTAGGACATCAGTTGAATCTGGAAAGCTATGCTGATGCGCACCATGCGTTGGTAACGGTGAAGCATGCCAAAGTTAATCAAGTTGATATGGCGTTAGCAAGGCTGGGTAAACAACGTCATATTGCCTTTACTTGTGAGCACTATCTCGCCGCTGCTCAGGTTGCATGCCAAACCGATATGTTACTGACGTTACCTCGCGCCTATGCCGCGACGATTACGGCACTATTACCTATGGTTGTCCGGCCGTTACCCTTTGAAATTGATCCCCTGCCCTTGCACATGTATTGGCATCACTCTGTTACTGACGATCCGTTACACAAGCAAATTCGGAAGTGGCTGACCGAGGCTGTGGGTGAAGTGGGGTAATATTCCGATTTTCGATAGTTTCTCAGTTTTTTGCGCAATATATTTATAAAAAACCGCCACTTTCTTACCGATACGCTAGGCTTATCTTCTGGTCTATTCAAACAGGTGCTGTCCAAAACTGCGCCGTATTTGCTAACTGACCATGAGTTCAGTTATTTATTTTTCAGGATAATCCGGACGTATCTCAATGCATTTAGTGTTACTGTACCCCTACCAACACTACGAAGTAGTTGCAAAAATGCGTACGGCGCTGCTGGTACTGATACTAATAACAACAATGACGGTAACCCGTTGGGTTTTCGCACAAATCTCGATAGATTTTAGCCAATTTGTCCAATATGTTGAGACAAACTTTGGCCCTATGCCAGCACGAACTGCTAACCAATGGCAGCAATTGAATAGTCAGCTTCAAAATGCATCAACTGAAGAAAAGATCAGCAAAATCAATGGTTTTTTCGCCGAAAATATCACTTACAAAACAGATGAAACCCTGTGGCAGCAAAAGGACTATTGGTCGTCGCCTGGCCAGCTAATTGGTAAAAGCCAAGGAGATTGTGAGGACTATGCCATTGCAAAATACGTCGCTCTGCTAAACTTAGGGGTAAGTGAAGATAAATTGCGTCTGATTTATGTCAAAGCACGAATTGGTGGCGCGCGAAGCAGGATTACTCAGGCACATATGGTTTTAGGTTATTACGCAACGCCAAACGCGCAACCCTTGATTCTAGATAGCTTAATATCCGAGGTATTGCCCGCGGCTCAGCGCACTGATTTAACCCCAGTGTTTAGCTTTAACAGTCAGGGTCTGTGGCAACCTGGTGCCCGCCAACCGGTGGCCTCTTCCACGGCGCGTTTATCCCGCTGGCGGGACGTGATTGAGCGTATGAAAAACGAAGGTATTCGTTGGTAATCTGAGGGGCTAACATGTCACTAGTTGTGCGATTATGGATTGCCATTCTGATTGTTGTGCTTATCAGCATTGTTGGCGGCGTCGCCATCAGTGCCTTCACCTCCAAACGCTTTTTTGAAGAACAGCTTTATCTTAAGAACATGGACAACGCCAATATGTTGGCCATGACGCTTAGCACCATGGATAAAGATCCCATAACCCTGGAGATTTTTATCGCAACCCAGTTTGATATAGGCCATTACCGTCGTATCGAGTTAATTGATATTGATGGTGAACCACTGGTTAGCAATGAAGCCAGTGTAGAACTGGCAGAAGATATTCCACAATGGTTCATCGAGGTATTCACCCCCAAAGTAGAGCCCGGAGTGTCGTTAGTCACGGATGGGTGGTCCCAATTCGGAACTCTGTACGTGGAAACCGGTATCAATATTGCGCTGGAGACCATGTGGAAAGGCGCGCGTCGTTTGGTATTCGGGATGGGGCTGGTTGCTGTATTCGCTGGCATGTTTGGCTCTATGGTGTTGCGCTTGATTTTGAACCCGCTTGGCAAGGTGGTCGATCAAGCCGAAGCGCTTGGCCAAATGCGCTATATCAAGGTAAAGGAGCCAGGCACGAAAGAATTAAGGCGTGTGGTGAAGGTAATGAACACCTTATCTGATCGTTTTAAACGGCAAATGGATGAGGAATACCAACGCCTTGATGCTTTGAGATTAGCAGGTTTGTACGAAAGTCGGACTGGAGTGGCAAAAGCGGACTACTTCAACACTATGCTGGATTCACAGTTGGCGTTCAGAGATGCCGACGGCCGCAATGTGTTAGTGGTGGTTCGGGTTGATAACTTCCGGCATATTATAAAAGATTACCCCGCAGATTTAGTCGCACAGACCACCCACGGCTTTTTGTTAGCCGGACGAACCAGCTTAGCCCGTCTTCGACATGATTTTACCGATGTTCGCACCGGACACATCAATGAGAGTGAAGTCGGGGTGTTGATTACCGAAGTCTTCGACCTTGAATACCTGATTGAAGTGTTAGAGAGTGAATTGTTGGCGTTTGCCGAATCCAGTCAAATCCCATTGAAAATCGGCATCGCCGCTGGCTTTTTGCGTGTTCATGAATCCCGGATTGATTTGCTCGAGCGAGTGCGGGATATGGTGTTTGAATCGGCCAGAAGCGGTAAGCCTGTGATTGACCACAGCGATTTTGAAACCGTGGCCGATGCCAATGAGTCTCGATGGAAGCAGGCATTAAGCGAAGCGTTGCAGGCGCGCAAGGTCGATACCTTTAATTATCCGATGCTCGATTATCAGCGTAATTTTGTTCACTATCAGGCTTGGCTGGGCGTCGATATTCATGGTGAGTTACGCAAAAGTGGTTATTTTGCCCATTGGGCCCGCCATTTGCTGATGATGGATCAAGTAGATTACTGCGTTACGGATTTTCTGCTGGAAAAAATGAAGCGGGAAAGTAACAACTACGAGTATGCGTTGCTGTTGTCGGCTCAACTACTCCAAAATCCGGAAACCTTAGCACAACTGTATTACCGCCTCAGCCGTGAGCCCGAGTATGCCAAACGGCTATGGCTGGAGTTCCGTGAAGAAACCGTCAGTATCTTGCGTCAGGAGTTTGCGGTATTTTGTCAAACGGTTAAAAATCTCGGTTGTAAAGTAGGGTTAAAGCGGGTTGGCGAGAGTTTTGCTGAAATTATCAACGTTCAGGAACTTGGATTGGACTACGTTAAGCTGGATAGCTCTTTTATTCACGATATAACCAATACGCCGGCCAGTCAGCAGTTTATCAAAGGTTTTTGCACGTTGGCACACTCGTTTAACATGCGCGTGTTTGCAGACGGCGTAACCAACTCTGACGATACCCGGACCCTTGAGCAATTGGGTGTGGATGGCGAGATTGCCATGATGGAAGTGATTGAAGCGCCACTGCCTGATGAAATTAAGGTTTAGCGGGAAAAATCCCCGGCTTTTATAAGTAATTGCATACGATCTTTTACGCCTAATTTACGAAAAACAGAGCTTAAGTGTTCTTTGACTGTACGCTCGGTAATTTGCAGCTCTTCAGCGGCTACGCGGTTGGACATCCCATCGAGGACGCATCGCATTACGTGTTGTTCGCGGGTCGTCAATCGTTCGAAGAGGGCTTTGCGTCGTTCATAAAATCCACTGTTGGCCAGTTTACCCACTATGCTGCCAATTAGGTTTCCGGGGATCCACAACGCACCATTTGCCACCGCCTGAGCGGCGCCAGTTAAGGCCTGGTCATTTGCCAAAGTCTGTAAGTAGCCTTTGGCACCAGCCACAAGTGCATTGCTCATTTCTTCTATGTCGGGTTGATTGGTTAATACGACGATTGCAGTGACCTTGTCTCGAAAGTGGCTGACCTCATCCAGCCAAGCGGGTCTGGATGTATGTATCCATAAAACCTGATCAGCATAATCTTTAACGCTCTCTGTTAACGTATGCACGTTCGCCTTGAGCGCATCTTCCCAGCGTTGAGAATGAATTTGACCGGTAGTTAACACAGTATGCTGCATGTTATCGCTCCGTGAGTGCTTGTGATGTGGCACGTATAATGGGTTTGAGCAAGTAAGCGGTGATGCTCTTTTCTCCGGTAATAATGTCTACCTGGGCGGTCATCCCGGGAATAATGTCGTAACGGCCAGCAATCTGGGTTTGTTGAGTGGATAAGCGAACCAGATAATAGGTATTGTCTTGTTCATCGGTAATGGTGTCAGCACTGATATGATCGACCGTGGCATCCAGTCCACCATAAATTGAAAAATCATAGGCACTGAATTTAATCATGGCGGTTTGACCTGGCTGGATGAAGGCGATGTCTTTAGGGGCAATTTTGGCTTCGATTATCAGTTTGTCATCGGCGGGAATAATTTCGACAATTTGACTACCAGGTTGCACTACTCCGCCGATGGTATTGACGAGTAGTCGCTGAATTGTGCCACTCACTGGTGAGCGCACTTCTGTTTGCGTCACCTTATCTTCAATACCCGTCATGCTATTGGTTAAACTAGCCAGTTGACTGCGAGCCTCGCTTAATTCGCTACTCCAGCGATTAAGCATTTTTAGCCGGGCTTCCCTTTGTTTGTTTCTGGCTTCCGAGATGGAAGCCTGACTGCGGGCAATCGCGGCCTGACTGCGTTGGATATTACCTTCTGACTCTGCAATCTGCCGTTCAAGGCGGATAATGTCGATATCTGAAACAGCACCAGATTTCAGTAAAGGTCGTGTCACTTCAAGCTCACGTTGAGTGAGCTTGAGGGTCGACTCATGTTGACGAAGTTCAGCGCGGGCCTCTTGCAAGTCCTGCTGTCGCTGAGCGATTTGTGCATCGAGACCGTCGGTGAGTTCCTGAAGCTCCTGGCGGTTGCTTTCATATAAATCGGTTTGCTGGCGGACCAGATTGGGAGCTTGTTGAGCGAGATCATCAGGAAACGTCAGTGCATTGTCACTGGTTAAGGCGGATAAGCGCGCTATATTCGCTGCCAGATTTTGTTGCTGGCTTTCACTTTCGTTTAACTCAGACAAGAAGCGTGTGGGATCAATTTTAAGTAGTGTTTGACCGCTAGTAACCCGTTGGCCTTCTTTAACCATAATTTGCTCGACGATTCCGCCATCAAAGGATTGCACAATTTGTAGTTGTTGCGAGGGAATCACTTTACCTTCACCGCGAGCCACTTCATCTATTTTGGCGATGCTGGCCCACACCAATAGCATCAAAAAAGTCACGATAATGACGTAGTTTATGATTCTGGCCCGTAATGGCGTTTGTTGGATGCGAGCCCACTCTGATTCAATAACCCAATCACGCTCGGGCGGCTCATGGTGATTCCCTGTGATCATCCGCGTTAATGCTGACGGCTTCTCGTCTTCGCCTTGAGTATTCAGCCAGCGGCCCAGGCGCTCAAAGGAACGCTGTTCAATTCCTGGCTTTGTTTTTTTGTCGCCACTCATGGTGCAGTTTCTCCACCTTTGAGTACGGACTCTTTGGGCCCGTCGGCAACTATCTGGTTATCGTCCAGTACAATCACGCGGTCAACCAAATCCAGCAATGAAGCCCGATGGGTGACCAGAATTAGCGTCTTACCCCGGGTAAAATGCTGAAGGTTTGATTTGATCGCGGCTTCAGTGGTGTGATCCAATGCAGCGGTTGGCTCATCTAATAACATCAACGGGGGATCGTTGAGTACCGCTCTGGCAATCGCAACAGCTTGGCGCTGACCGCCGGATAATAATTTTCCTTGCTCACCCACCTGCATGTCGAATCCTTCAGGATGGGTGTTAATTACATTGGTAAGTTCAGCAATTCGGGCAGCATTCAGGAGCTTTTCGTCATCATTGTGCCAGGCGCCGGCATTGACGTTTTCTCTGAGTGTACCAAAGAATAGAGATACATCCTGTGGGACGTAGCCGATACAGTGCCTTAATTCGGCCGGGTCGTGCTGGCGCACATCGGTCCCATCAACAAGAATTGAGCCAGACTCAGGTTGATACAAGCCCAAAAGTAACCGGTTAATGGTGCTTTTGCCTGAGCCATTGCGACCCAGGATGGCGACTTTTTCACCGGCTTTAATCGAAAAGCTCACATTATGCAGCACCATGCGGTTATCATCCGGGTATTTAAAATACACATGACGAAACTCGATATCTCCGCGCACTTTTCCTTGGCTGAGCCATTGCTTTCCTGCAGGGCGTTCGCTGGGTTTCTGCATAATTTCATTGAGCGCGTTCAAAGCGGTTGCCGCGTGATGATACTGGCTGAGTAAATTTGCCGCCTGGCTGATAGGCCCCATCGCGCGTCCGGACAGAAGATATGCGGCAATGAGCCCACCTTGGGTCATTTCACCTTCTATGATCAGATAAACACCAATGAGCATGATACTGATGCCGACCACCTGTTGAACCCATAGCGCGGTATTGCTTACCGACATGGCCAGCAAACGGAGTTTGGCGGAAATCTTGGTCATGTAAATGGTGGACTTCTCCCAACTGGACTGCACCTTGTTCTCTGCATTAAAGCTTTTGACATCTTCCAGATGGGCAATGGCTTCGACTAACAATGCGCTGCGCTGCGACGAGGTTTTCATCGCGGTTTTAGACAGTTCTTTGAGCGCTGTTTGGGTCACCACAGCGTAGATAGTCACTATGATTCCGCCCAAAATAATCGGCAATGTCAGAGTCCAGTCAATCAGCATCACTATGCCCAAAAACAGGAAAACGAAGGGGAAGTCGACAAGTGCTACAAAAGTCATTGAATTAAAAAAAGAGCGAACCGCTTCAAATGACTGAACTGTATTGGTAAACGCGCCTACCGAGCCCGGCCGACTGGCTAGATTGAGTCCCAATACCTTCTCGAGAATATCTGAGGATAAGGTCACATCAATACGACTGGCGGCTAATTCGACAAAGTAATTCCGTAACACCCGTAAGGCTAAATCGGCACTCAGCGCGATACCGACACCGACAGCCAGAACCCACAGGGTATCTGTGGCCGCATTGGGAACGACCCTGTCATAAACATTCATCACAAACAGCGGCAAGGCGACTGACAGCAAATTAATCACCACAGCAGCAATCAAAATGTCACGATACACACCGCGACTTTGGCTGATGACATCCCAGAACCAGTGTGCACGCTTACTTTTGCGTAACACCCGGGCGCGGCTGTCAAACTTGAAAGTCGGCCGACAGAAAATCACATAGCCGGTATAGTTTTGCTGCACCTCTTGTAGTGCTACGTCGACCACAGCATCACTCAATTCAGGAAAAATGATTTTGGCAATACCTTGCTGCTCATCAATGTTGCATACCACACAGGCGGAGTTGTCCTCTAAGAGCAAGATAGCCGGCAATAGATTTGGATTTAACCTGTTGAGGGGGCGGCGAACCAGCCGGCTGGTAAACCCCGCCCGTCTGGCGGCACGGGAAAACACACCCGGTGAAAGGTCTCCACCTTCCAACGGTAATCCAGCCAGTACAGACGCTCGAGATACTTGCACATCATGGAAGTTGCCGAGCGCCGCCAGGCAATCCATTAATATTCCACCGTGTGTCTCTATATCGGCAGCACTGGTATGGGAAGCATTGGGTTGCGAATTTGCGCTCATACCAGCCTGTTAAAAACGTGGAACGACTTGTTTAGTACTGGCAGTTACCTCTGCTTCGATACGACGATTTTGCGCGTTAGCTTCGGGAGATTCTTCATCAGTCAGGGGGCGCTCTTCTCCCCAGCCCACAGAACTGACACGCGATCCCTCAATTCCGAAGCGGGTCACCAGCATATCTGCCACTGCGAACGCCCGTTGTTCTGATAAGCGTTTGTTGTAGCCGGCATCTCCGTCAAGGGATGCATGGCCGTTAATGACGACTTGTGTTTCGGGGAAACGATTAAGAAATTCAGCAACCTTTTGCACTTCGCCCACATACGCGTTCTCAATGGTCGACGAGTCGGTTGCGAAGGGAATGTTGATGTTTAAAGTAACAGAGTCTTCGCTAAAAACAGAGCAGCCGTCCATATCGACTTTATCTTCACTTGGCGTATCTGCACATAAGTCCCATAAATTAGTTACGCCATCCTTGTCATCATCCTGGTAGCTGGTGACTTGGGCCATAACATCCGGCGCCAAGTCATAAGAGGGACAAACGTGGGCTGGGTCGTAGCTGACCAGCTTATCGGTAATTTGCTCAGGCGTAGGTAGATTTGCCCGGGCAATGCCAAGCGACTTGAGCAATTGTCCCATGGTGGCCAGTGTACGCAGTATCGCCTTTTTCTGGGTGTAGGTCGCTTCGATATAAGCGCGACTGGATTGGAAAAATTCATTTTCAGAATCCAGCACATCCAGTAGTGTACGTTGACCGATATCAAATTGGTCCATGTAGGCGGTTTTTACCCGGTCGGATGATAAGCGATGCTCATTTAAAACCGGAATCTGGTCATTGAGTTTGGTGATGTCATTAAAGGCAATTTGTAATGTCTGACGCATATCCACACAGGCTTTGTCACGCAGATCCCTGGCCAGGTTGACTTGCTGTAGGGCTTGTCTTACCCGCGCTTTGTCTGCACCACCATTGTATAGATTAA
>CAXQZJ010000139.1:0-7403 GCA_964228145.1 Alteromonadaceae bacterium
GCGGCACCGCGACATATCTTTTGGTTGTTGTTGTGGGAGTCGCTGCTGGTTGCATTGGGTGGCGTGCTGCTGGGGTGTGGATTACTGTATTTGCTTCAGTATCTCGCTATGCCGAGCTTGCAAGCCCACTTTGGTTTGCAACTGATTATGACATGGCCAACCCGGTCAGAACTTTACTTACTGAGTGCGGTGTTGGGTGTGGCCTTGGTGGTCAGTATGGTACCGGCTATACGTGCTTATCGCATGACCTTAAGTCAGGGCATGCAAGCCAGGGTTTAGGGTTTGGCGGCAATGAACCGGTCGCGCATCGGGATCAGCACATCGGGTTCTGCCCAATCCTGATGAGAGCTGGCAAAGGGGTCGATAAGCGCAATGCTGACGGCCCGTTTCGGTGCCCATGAAGGAACCGGCAGTTGTGTAGTTTGGGCATCAAAGCCAGCATCCGACCGGCAAAGGTAGAAATGTTGCTGGCTGTCAGTCTCAATCAATGCTGATACTTCAACATTCAAGCCGGTTTGCAGCCAAACGTGCTGATGCAGGGAGCAGGCAGCACTGTCACCGCGAACTGGTCCACCGGGCAGACTGAACTTGCCTTGATCATCGCCTAATACAACCAATTTATTCTCAATCGGGATGACACAAAATGCCTGCCCCTGTTGGGAGTCATTGTCTATCAGGCTTCGGCAGTGCGGTTGAGCGGTAAGTGATGGCTCACACCCGGCTAATACAGCACAAACACACGAAAGGACTATTTTTTGGGGTAACTTGCCTTTAAACAATGGCGATTCTCATTCACTATTCGTTGCAGAATTGATCATAAGATATCCCGCCTGCGCCCAGATGTGAACGCTTTATCACAACGCAGTCGGACTTTTGCCGGAGACGACATGGCACAACACTTTCGAGTTACCCCTGTATTACTGGTTGTTATTTTGCTGGCTGTGTTGGTTGGATGGTTGTACTGGCCACAACAAAATGAACAACAGGAAGTCGCGCCGGCCGCGACACCAGTGTCGATCGCACAGGTTGAGCGCAGGCCTTTTGAAGTGACCATCGAAGCCTTGGGGACCGCGAATGCGAATGAGGCGGTTATTATTACCGCGCAAACCTCCGATGTGGTCGAGCAGGTACATTTTGATGATGGTCAAAGCGTGACTAAGGGCCAGCTACTGGTATCGCTAAATAGTCGTGAAGAAAGGGCCAGAGTAAAGGAATTAAAAATTAACCTGGCTGAAGCACGCAGACAACTTAAGCGTATCACCGATCTTGCAAAGGAAAACGCGACTTCAAAGCAACTGCTGGATGAGCAGGAAGCGCGGGTAAACGCTCTCAAAGCACAATTGGATGTGGCCAACAGCAGGCTGGAAGAATTAGTTATTCGCGCGCCCTTTGATGGCCAGTTAGGCATTCGCAGAATCAGTCCAGGAGCACTGGTTAATCCCGGCACTCAGATCACTACCCTTGATGATGTCGCGATAATTAAAGTGGATTTTAGTGTTGCCGAGCGTCATTTAGCCTCCCTTGCTGCGGGTCAGAAAATTACTGCAACCTCCGCAGCATGGCAAGACGACACATTCGAAGGGCGAATCGACAGCGTTGACTCTCGTGTTGACCCGGTAAGCCGTGCAGTGCAAGTCAGAGCAACAATTGACAACCGCGAGCAAAAGTTACGCCCGGGTATGTTGTTACAGATAGTAATTCAAAAGGCGGTATTGGATACCCTGGTAATACCCGAATCCGCAATCGTACCTATTCAACAACAGCACTTCGTGTTTGTCCTCAATGCAGACAATACCGTCAGCCGTAAGTTGGTACGAATTGGTGAGCGTAAGCCTGGTTGGGTAGAAGTGGTCGACGGGCTGCAGAGTAGCGACCAGGTAGTATATGAAGGCGCACTGAGGTTGCGCGATGGTAGTCAGGTTCAGGTGTTGGAGAACTGACATGATTTTATCTGACTTATCGGTAAAACGACCCGTCTTCGCGATCGTGATTAACCTGATGATCATTGTATTCGGTATTGTCGCCATTGATAAATTGTCGTTGCGGGAATATCCGGATATTGATCCTCCCATCGTGTCGATTAATACCAATTACCCCGGGGCGTCAGCGAGTATTGTTGAAACCAAGATAACGCAGGTATTGGAAGACAGAATCAGCGGTATTGCCGGGATCAAGAATATTACCAGTAGCAGCCGAAACGGTCGTTCCAGCATTTCCATTGAATTTGAATTAAGCCGTGATATTGATGCTGCATCAAATGATGTGCGGGAACGAGTCAGCCGAGCGCTGAACAATTTGCCCGACCAAGCCGATCCGCCAGAAGTATTTAAGTCTGATTCCGATGAGCAGGTGGTGGTTTGGTACAACCTGCGCAGTGATACCATGTCGGTAATGGAGCTAACCGATTACGCCGATCGTTACATCGTCGACCGTTTATCGGTTGTCGATGGTGTTGCCCGGGTACGCTTAGGTGGTGGCCGTGAATATGCCATGAAAATCTGGCTCGATCGCCAGGCAATGGCGGCTCGGGGAATTACCGTTGCAGATATTGAGCGGGCAATCCGGGCAGAGAACGTCGAATTGCCCGCCGGTGAAGTGGAATCTAATGACCGCGACTTCGAAGTGCGTGTTGCCCGTACATTCCTCAGTGCCGATGATTTTGCCCGTCTTGCTATTGCTCAGGGCGCAGATGGTTATCTGGTGCGTTTGGGTGAAGTTGCCGATGTGGAGTTAGGCGCTGCTGATGATGAAACCGAGTTCCGTGGTGGTGGGGTGAACATGATAGGTCTGGGGGTGGTCAAGCAATCCAAAGCCAATACCCTGACGGTCGCCCAGCAAGTCAAACAGGCCATGGAAGAAATCGATGCTTCTTTGCCGGATAATATCTTTATTGTGCCCAGTTACGACTCATCAGTGTTTATCGCAGAGTCCATTGATGAGGTGTACAACACGTTATTTATCGCGATGGCGATGGTGATTATCGTCATTTTTATCTTTTTGGGGAACGTCAGGGCGACGCTGATTCCTGCGGTTACCGTACCCGTGTCGCTGATTGGTGCGTTTATTGTAATGTACGCCATGGGCTTTTCCATTAACCTGTTGACCTTGCTCGCCATGGTATTGGCGATCGGTCTGGTAGTCGATGATGCCATCGTTGTATTGGAGAATATCTATCGACGGGTTGAACTGGGTGAGCCACCGCTACTGGCTGCTTATCGTGGTGCCAAGGAGGTCGGCTTTGCCGTCATCGCCACCACCTTAGTACTTATTTCTGTGTTCGTGCCTCTGGTATTTTTGCAAGGCAATATCGGTCAATTGTTTACTGAATTTGCTATCGCTATAGCGGCCGCGGTAGCGTTTTCGAGTTTTACCGCATTGAGTTTGTCTCCCATGATGTGCTCTGCGCTGCTTAAAAAGCGCCAAAACCGACGAGGCTTAGCCGGCTGGGTAGACAAAGTATTTGGCGGGATTGAACGTCGTTATTTTTCCAGTCTCGATAAAACCCTGCATCAACCGCTTTGGGCGGCGCTACTGGTTGGACTCTGCATTATTGCGCTAATGGCCCTGACCCAGCGTGTTCCTGAAGAATTTACCCCTAAAGAGGACAGGGGCACCTTTTTCGTCCAAATGCAGGCTGCCGAAGGGGCAAGCTTTGAAAGCAATGCTCGTAATCTGAAAAAAGTCGAAGATGTGTTATTGCCCTACTTGGATACAGGCGATGTAAACCGCGTACTGGTACGTACCCCTGGCTGGGGTGGCAGTGCAGGCGTGGCGATCATTGGTGCTGCCGATTGGGACAAGCGAGAGCGCTCTACGTTTGATCTTATGAACGAGGTGAGTGAAAAATTAGCCGCGATTCCTGATGTCCGCGCGTTTGCATTTATGCGCAATGGGCTGGCTCGTGGCAACGGCCGACCGGTTCAGTTTGTGTTGCAGGGCAACACCTACGAAGAATTAGTCGCCTGGCGGGATACATTGATGCAAAAAGCTGCTCAAAACCCGAATTTGCTGCGACTTGACAGTGACTATAAGGAAACCTGGCCACAATTATTAGTGCGTATCGACCGCGAACGTGCAGCCGACCTTGGCGTCTCGATTGGTGATATTGGCCGCACACTGGAAACCATGTTAGGGCAACGCCGTGTGTCGACCTTTTTAGACCGCGGACAAGAATATGACGTGATCATGGAAGGCGTAGATGAAGACTATCGAAGCCCGGCGAATATCAATAACCTATACGTACGTTCGGCACGAAGTGGTGAATTGATCCCTATGGATAACCTGCTGACATTTGAAGAGCAGGCGACATCAAGCACACTGAACCGGTTTAACCGGATGCGCAGCATTACCATCAGTGCCAATCTGGCGGATGGTTATACGGTTGGCGAAGCCCTGGACTACCTGAATCAAATTGTGGCCACTGACTTACCCGCTAATGCACAGGTAGACTATCGGGGCGAGTCGCAACTATATAAGGAGTCAGGGAGTTCGGTGATTTTTATGTTCTTGCTGGCACTGGCGGTCACCTACTTGGTTTTGGCGGCGCAATTTGAGAGCTTCGTACACCCTTTGGTGATTATGCTGACGGTTCCCTTGGCTTTGCTGGGAGCCTTTGTGGGGCTGTGGTTGAGTGATATGTCACTCAATATCTACAGCCAAATCGGGTTGGTAATGCTGATCGGTCTGGCAGCCAAAAACGGTATTCTGATCGTTGAGTTTGCCAATCAGTTGCGTGATGCCGGAGTGGAATTTGAACAAGCGCTGAAACGCGCTGCGGCTCAGCGCTTACGGCCTATCATGATGACAGGCTTCACCACCTTGTTCAGCTCTTTGCCGTTAGTGCTTGCCGTAGGACCGGGGGCTGAAAGTCGCGCGGTGATCGGTATGGTGATCTTTTCCGGTGTCATATTCGCAACCTTTATGACCTTGTTTGTCATCCCGACTGCGTACTTCTGGATCGCAAAAAATACCGGCTCTCCGCAACAAGTGGCGAACCGATTGGCAGGCTTAGAGGCAGCCCATCCAAGCGAACAACAGAAATAAAAAAGCCCGCCAGAATTAATCTGGCGGGCTTTCCTGACGCATAGCAATCGACTTACAGCACGCTGGCAATCGCTTTGGCCAGCGGTTCAACGTTTTGCTTGCTGATACCGGCAATGTTAATGCGACTGGAGCCCACTAAGTACACGCTGTGTTGATTGACCAGCGTTTCAACCTGTTCTGGGCTAATACACAAGAAGGTAAACATGCCTTTTTGTTGATTAATGAACTCAAAGTCTTTGTTTGCACCCTGGGCTTTGAGGTTATCAACCAGCAAAGCACGCAATTGCTTCATGCGCTCGCGCATTTCAGTCACTTCCGTTTCCCACAGTAACTTGAGACGTGAATCGTTCAACACTATGTCTACTAATGCGCCGCCGTAGGATGGGGGCATAGAATAAATACCACGCGCAACACTTTGAATCTGTGACTGAACAATGTTGCGCTGGGTTGCGTTGGTGGTAACGATAGCAGCCAATCCGACACGCTCACGGTACAGGCCAAAATTCTTCGAGCAAGACGCTGCAATCATCATCTCGGGCACTTTCGCCGCCATCAGGCGCACGCCATAAGCATCGTCTTCCAACCCGTCACCAAAACCCTGATAAGCAATATCGATAAAAGGAACAAAGCCTTTTTCAACGGCTAAATCAGCAACCTGATCCCATTGCTGTTGGGTTAAATCTGCGCCGGTCGGGTTATGGCAACAACCATGCAGTAATACGATGTCTCCCGGATTAACCTGGTTTTTCAAACAATCGGCCATGGCATCAAATTTGATGCTGGCACTTTGTTTGTCAAAGTAGGGGTAAGTTTTGATTTCTAATCCGGCATCACCAATCAAAGGGATATGGTTAGCCCAGGTAGGATCACTGACCCACACCACAGTATCGGGATTGCAGCGTTTTACTAATTCAGCCAGAATGCGCAGTGAACCACAGCCCCCGGGTGCTTGCACTGCGGCGACACGGTCAGCTAACAGTACGGGGTTGGCCTCGCCGAGTAACAGGGTCAACATGCCGTCGATAAAGCCTTGTACACCTTGGGGTGCAATGTAGGTTTTACTCTCTTCTTTACCTTGCAGTATCGCCTGAGCTTGCTGCACGGCCTGTAAGATGGGGGTCTTACCATTTTCGTCTTTATAAACGCCCACGCCCAAATCAATTTTATTTGGATTGGTATCTGCTTTGTAGGCAGCTGAAAGTCCTAAAATGGGGTCGGCAGGAAGTTGATGGAGCACGTCAAACATGAAAGTACCTATGTAAAAGAAGCGAAATGGTGTTTAATCAATCAATCTATTATGCCACTTAAGCAGAAAAAAACGACTGCATTCGTCTCGGATTTTAGCGACTAAATAACAATAAAAAGGCTTGAGTATGACAAAACTTTCAATTCAAAACACTCGCTTGCCTGATAAGGTTCCTCAGGGCGGGTGGCGATTTTCAGCCTGGCTCGGCAGATGTATGTTAAACCTGCTCGGTTGGCGATTTGAAGGGCAATTTCCGAATCATTCCAAAATGGTGATTGCCGTTGCACCCCATACCTCTAACTGGGACTTTTTTATTGGCCTGTTTACTATGATGGCATTGCGTTTGAAATTAAATTTTCTTGGAAAGCACAGTATTTTTATCTGGCCAATAAGAGGGTTTCTCACCCGCATCGGCGGTATTCCGGTCCAGCGTTCAACTAAGCATGGATTGGTTGAACAGTTGTCTGAGCAGTTTGCCGCTCGCAGTAAGATGGTTTTGGCATTGGCCCCAGAGGGAACGCGAAGCAAAGTCGAGGAGTGGAAAAGTGGCTTTTTGCAAATTGCCCATCGCGCTGATGTGCCGCTGTTTCTGGTCGGACTCGACTTCGCTAAAAAAGCCGTGATTTTTGGACCTAGTTTGGCAGTGAGTGGGGACCTTGATGCTGAGATGCGTCGGGTCAGGGACTACTTTTCGAAAATTCAGGGAAAATTTCCTCATCTGCAATAATTTTTTGAACTATTCTTGAAACCGCGCACCTAATAAATAGCTGTTAGCAATGCAGCTATGTGTGTTCCAAGTTGAGTGTTTTTCCCCGTCCCTGTGGCGGGGTTTTCTTTTTCGGCCAACCTGCCGGCAAAAATGATCTTTATCCTAAAGTTATGTGAAATTTTAGATTGATTTTTCTGGCTAAATTTTAGCCTCGTTCTATCATATGTGTTCCGATACGGAGTCTTATCGGTATATGAGAATCAAGGAGGTTTTTTGTGAGGTTATCTTTACGGCTGGGGTTATATTGTACGCTTGTTACCTTGTGTGCATTGACCGTTTATCTTTTTTAGCCCTGTTAAACAAACATAGAAAAAGCGCCAGGTTACTGGCGCTTTTTTCGTTTAT
>CAXQZJ010000140.1:0-6166 GCA_964228145.1 Alteromonadaceae bacterium
AGTGGGTTACAGTAAAAGTGATTAAGCCGGCCTTTGTGCGTAACGGCAAACCGCTGATTTAATATAATTACGAGGAAAAACAATGAGTAACATCCCTTCAGAATTACGTTATGCAACAACACACGAGTGGGTTCGCAACGAGGGTGACGGCACCTTCACAGTGGGTATTACCGAACACGCACAGGAACTACTGGGTGACATGGTGTTTGTTGAGTTACCTGATAGCGGTAGCGCAGTTAATGCCGGTGACGACTGCTGTGTGGCTGAGTCAGTAAAAGCAGCGTCAGACGTTTACGCGCCGTTGACCGGTGAAATCATAGCGGTCAACGAAGATCTGGAGAATTCACCAGAGCTGGTCAACAGTGATCCATACGGTGATGGCTGGTTATTCAAAATCAAAGCCGAAGATCCAGACGAGTTGAACGACTTGATGGAAGCGGAAGACTACGCCAACTCTATCGACGAAGAGTAAACCCTACGCGTCTGCCATTGGCAGGCGCGTTTTTCCTTTCTAATCCTGTGTGAGCCTGACTCGCACGGGCTTTTTCAACGCTAAGCAGAAGTGAATTATGTCGCACGTTACTTTGTCACAACTTGAGCAGCAACAGGATTTTGTTCGCCGTCATATTGGCCCGGGAAAAGCAGAACAAGATGCTATGCTGGCCGAAATCGGTGCCAGTTCTTTGGATGATTTGATTGAACAGACCGTCCCCGCCGCCATTCGTTTACCTGAGCCGCTGGACCTGCCAGCAGGCTGCACTGAAGCACAGGCACTGGCTGAACTGAAAAAAGTTGCTGCCAAAAACAAAGTAAACCGCAGCTTTATCGGCATGGGTTACCACGATGTTTTGGTGCCCAATGTTATCTTGCGCAATGTGTTGGAAAATCCCGGCTGGTACACAGCTTACACGCCTTACCAGCCAGAAATCGCCCAAGGCCGCTTGGAAGCGCTGCTGAACTTCCAGCAAGTTACACTGGACTTGACCGGATTAGATTTAGCTTCTGCCTCATTGTTAGATGAAGCGACCGCTGCGGCAGAGGCCATGGCGTTATCGAAACGGGTTTCTAAAAACCGAAAAGCGAATAGTTATTTTGTCGCTGATGATGTGCATCCGCAGACCTTGGATGTGGTTAAAACCCGTGCTGAAATGTTTGGCTTTGACATCATCGTGGGTAAAACCGAGGACGCGGCAAACCACGATACTTTTGGTGCGTTATTACAGTACCCGGGCACAACCGGCGAAATTCGCGACTTAACTGACATCATCGCGGCTGTACAAGCCAATAAAGGCATTGTTGCCGTTGCTGCAGATATCATGAGTTTAGTGCTATTAAAATCACCGGGCGAAATGGGCGCAGACGTGGTACTTGGCTGTGCCCAGCGCTTTGGTGTGCCGATGGGCTACGGTGGTCCTCACGCCGCTTTCTTTGCCTGCCGTGATGCTTACAAGCGTTCACTGCCAGGTCGTATTATCGGGGTGTCTCAGGATACCCGTGGTAAGCCTGCGTTGCGAATGGCACTGCAAACCCGCGAGCAACACATCCGTCGTGAAAAAGCCAACTCGAACATTTGTACAGCCCAGGTATTGCTGGCCAACATGGCAAGTTTTTATGCTGTGTATCACGGTCCACAGGGCCTCAAGACCATTGCCAGTCGTATTCATCGATTTGCTGACATCATTGCAGCTGCGTTAACCAATGCCGGACATTCACTGGCGCACAAACACTATTTTGACACCCTAACGGTAAAGGTTGGCGACAATAAAGACAGTATCATCTCTGCTGCGTTAAATGCTGGGTTAAACCTGCGTTCTGATTTGGACGGTGCAGTGGGCATCAGCGTGGATGAAACCACCACCCGTGGTGATGTTGAAGCCTTGCTTGGCGTATTTGGTATCAATAATGTCGACTTCGCCGCATTGGATGCTGAGGTCGCTGAATCAGCAGCGTCAATTCCGGATGAACTGGTACGCAGCTCTGAAATCCTCACTCATGAGGTGTTTAACAAGTACCACAGCGAAACCGAAATGCTGCGATATATTAAGTCTTTGGAAGATAAAGACTTAGCCCTCAATCATTCAATGATCTCATTGGGCTCTTGTACTATGAAGCTTAATGCGACGGCCGAAATGATCCCGGTAACCTGGCCAGAATTTGGTGGAGTACATCCATTTGCGCCGCTTGATCAGGCACAAGGTTATCAGCAGATGATCAACGAGTTGGCTGACTGGCTGGTGACCATTACCGGTTACGACCATGTTGCGATGCAACCTAACTCTGGCGCTCAGGGCGAGTACGCCGGTTTGGTTGCAATCCGCAAATACCATGAAAGCCGTGGCGACAGCCACCGCAATATTTGCTTAATTCCAAGCTCTGCCCACGGTACAAACCCGGCGTCGGCGCAGATGGTTGACTACAAAGTTGTGGTGGTTAACTGTGATAAAAACGGCAACGTGGACATGGCTGACCTCAAAGCCAAAGCCGAAGAAATGAGCGATAACCTCGCGTGTATCATGATCACGTACCCTTCAACCCATGGGGTGTATGAAGAAACCGTCCGTGAAATCTGCGACATTGTGCACCAGCACGGTGGTCAGGTTTATCTCGATGGGGCTAACATGAATGCCCAGGTTGGCTTGACCTCACCTGGTTACATTGGCGCTGATGTATCGCACCTTAACCTGCATAAAACCTTCTGTATTCCTCACGGCGGTGGTGGCCCGGGTATGGGACCGATTGGCGTAAAAGCCCATCTGGCGCCTTTTGTACCTAATCACACCCTGATTGATGTGCGTGAGGCAGACAAGCAGCAAGGTGAGCGCATAGGTGCAGTTTCCGCCGCGCCGTGGGGCAGTGCATCCATTCTGCCAATTAGCTACATGTACATCAAAATGATGGGTGAAGCGGGCCTGACCAAAGCCACCGAAGTCGCCATTTTAAATGCCAACTACATCGCCAAGAAACTCGGTGAGCATTACCCTGTGTTGTACAAGGGCCGTAACGACCGCGTTGCCCACGAGTGCATCATTGATTTACGCCCGCTCAAAGAAGCCAGTGGTGTGACAGAAATGGATGTGGCCAAGCGCCTAAATGACTACGGCTTCCATGCGCCAACCATGAGCTTCCCGGTGGCCGGTACGCTGATGATTGAACCCACAGAATCAGAGGCCAAGGCCGAACTGGACCGCTTTATCGAAGCCATGATTTGTATCCGTAACGAACTCAGCAAAGTGGAAAGTGGCGAATGGGATAGCGAAGATAACCCACTGCACAACGCCCCGCATACGCTGGCTGATATCTGCGACAATGACTGGAACCGCAGTTATGACCGCCAACTCGCGGCCTACCCGGTAGCGGCAGTGGCGCGTAACAAGTTCTGGCCCACAGTTAACCGTATCGATGACGTCTATGGCGACCGCAACCTAATTTGTTCCTGCCCTAGCGTTGATACGTATAGAGACTGATAAGTTTTTGAATCAGATGTAAAAAAGGCGAGCTCAGGCTCGCCTTTTTTATGTTACTAATTAATAAGTATAAGATTAATTGAATCGATTAAAATTATGGAGCCATCACCTTTGTTTTAAAATCATCAAAAATCGTAGCGTTAAATGCTCTGGTTGATTTTGCAAGTGAGTTAAATGTTCGTACTGCTTGTTCTATTTCATTTGAATTTTTTAATCCTTTCTCGATGGCAGGATTTAAGTGTTCGACAAACGGAATTAAAACGTCGATTACTGCTTGCCAATTATTAACAGCTTGCAGTGGTGTGCATTTTGCACCAAATGATATCCTAAATAAGTTTGGTACGGTTCTATCTAGAATGGTTTCTAAGCAGTATGCAAATGCATAAGTGGTCAAAAATATTGCGCCTCTTTGGCGCATGAATGCTAGTATTTGCTCATCATCTCTTGTTAAGTTTGTTTTTGTCTGAAGCTGCTTTTTCTTTTTCTCAATTCCTCTGACTAAGCCATAGCAACAAACGATATGTGAAGCTTTTGTGTGTTCATTAAATAATTTATCGTAAATCTTATTGTTAATCCAAATTCCTGCTTTTTTATTGTACGCTGTAATTGGATCTCCATGAAATGCCGCTAAAGCTTGACCAACTGTATAAGAGCCAAGTAAGTTTGGTCTTCGACGTATTACATCGCTAGAACTGCCGCGTCGCCCCCCTTCATATTCAGCATCTGGAATTAGGTTGAACTCTTCTTTTAATCGCTTTTGTATTTTATCCGTGCTACGAAAATCTGCAGCCTCTACTTTATTTTGACTGTTATTGAATCGGATAATATTTTCGATTAGGTGTTCAGAGGACGTATCAACAGCAATAAATCTCGCTTGAACCATTGCCTTTGCGTCAGGTAACTTATTTAGGGAACCAATGGCGCCAGTAGTTTGAGCCCCATTAACAATTGACAATCCTTGGATAGCTAATCCAATATCAGTAACATTGTAAGAGTGGGTAAGTACAGTAAGTCCGTTATTAAATGCCCAAAAGTCTAACGGGTGTTCTTCTACTGTTCTTTTTATCCCGTTGTTGATATTGGAGTCAGATTTTCTCGAACCTAAGTAATCTCGAATATTTGCGGAAAAAATTTTTGTTTTATGTTTTTTGTATAGTCTAGCTAAATCTCGAGCTTGAATTGCAGTAGAATACGACTTCCAGCCATTTCCATTTATTTCATAGCCACCAATTGTTTTTAAGGTTACAGATTCGTTGATTAATATTGGTGTTTTACAATCCTCATACCATTCCTGTAGTGTTGACGTCCCGACTTCATTGTGGGAGACATTCACTTTTATAGCAGGGTATTCTCTAGCGAGCATAGCTTCGGTTGTTTGCTGAACTGTGATCAGCTCATCTTCAGCTTGGTGTGATTCTGGTAGGTTGTGCACATACCATAAATAGATGTTCTTAATCGAGCCTTCTTTAATGAGTTCACGGAGGTTGATAGCTGCAGACTTAATCCTGCTTGGTACTTCATCAATATTTCTCTGAAGTAGCCATGCAACACCTGTATTTAAGTCACTCGCTTTGTTAGATGGCGCTGTTTGTCTATCTTTATTCGAATAATAGCATTGACCAATTACAGCATATTCTTCTTCAGAGTTTATAAAGACAATATCTAGTTTTTTGTCATCTGATCCATCTGTGACCGCATCGACTGCGATACTAGAAAGATCATCAAGACCAAAGCGCAGACCAAGCGCAAATAATCCAAGAGCATTATCTTTGTAGTCTGCGAGCTCTTCTAGAGTTTTGTAAGCTGCTTCCCAAGTGTTCATAGCTGTCCTTATCTTACTGTTAAACGTATTATATCTTTTTTAAAATAAAAGGTGGCAGATCCAAATACATCCTAAGGCTGTAAATTATTTTTGATATCCTCACAGCTCATCACTATCCCTCTGAATCCGTTGCTTAATCTGCCAAATCACCTGTTCACGCTGTTCGGGCGTTAAGCTTTGGCCGTTTAATGTTGGGAGTGCTTTGGGGATTTCTTTGCCACTGAGTACGGAAATAGCGTGGCGTTTTTTACGGTTGATAAACCAGCCGGGTAGGGCTAGTACGGGCGTTACTGTAACTGGCATACCGCACGCCTGGGTTAACCACTGGCTGCACCACTTCGCCTGGCGTATAGCCTGAGGAACCATTTGGGTGTCTGTAGTATGGGGGAATATTATACGGTCTTGGTCCAAATCCAGTTGATGACTCAGGTCTTTCATTGGAGTGGCTGTCTCGCTGCTACCTGGTTTACGCCTGCCTTTGGTTTCTATGGCAAATACACCATTAGGGCCGACCACTAAATGATCGATGTTAAAGCCCTCAGCTTGAATGTCGTGATAGGCCCGGTAGCCCGCTTCGCTTAATTCAGCCAGTTGGGTTGCAACAAACCATTCGGCTTCCAATCCCAACCGAATGTAGGCGCGGTCTCGAAATATTCGCCACGCTTTGAGAATAATGTAAATGAAGGCAGCAGGGACAATGATAAGATAAACCAGCATATTGATTGGCTCATCTAACCAACTGGCAACACCGTAGGCGATAAAAGGCATAAACAATATCATCTGCAGTGTCAGTACATGGCTGAACCCATCAATTCCCATATCATTGTAGGAACGCAATAGGGAGTAGCCAGCGACCCGGTGACCAGACTCAACTGAGAAC
>CAXQZJ010000141.1:0-18847 GCA_964228145.1 Alteromonadaceae bacterium
TAGAATTGGCCTTCCCTGAGCAAAGTGACCAACAACGTCAGGCAGTGTTGGATGCCAATATCCGCAATACTGGAATCGCGTTACTCGAATCAGGCATGGGATGGTGGTGGCCTGACTGGAGAGTGCGTAAACATAGTCGCATTGAGGGCTATGAACATATCCAGGCGATTTTGAACAAAGGTAAAGGTGTGCTGGGAATTGCCATTCATAACCTCAATCTGGAGATGAATTGCCGAGCAATGGGCCTGATCCACCCTTCAGTGGTGTTTTACCGTCGCCACAATAACCCATTGATGGAATGGTTCCAGTACCGCGGACGAGCGCGCTCCAACAAGCTCATGATCCACAAAAAAGGCATCGGGGCTATGATTAACAGCCTGGATCAGGGTGAATTATGCCTGTACCTGCCGGATCAAGATTACGGACGGCGCAGAAGTGAATTCGTGCCTTTTTTTGCGGTTCCTGATGCAGCAACGACCACCGGCACACTGATTTTTGCCCAACAGGCAAATTGTGAATCCGTTTTTATTTTGCCACTACGCACTGAGCAAGGATATGTGTTAAAAATTCTGCCTGGCTTGGAGAATTTTCCAAGCGAAGATGCCAAACAAGATGTGTTGCGAATCAACCAGCAGATTGAGCAAATGGTCATGCAGGCACCTGAACAATACTTATGGATGCATAAACGGTTTAAAACCAGACCTTCGGAAGACCAACCCGACTATTACGCGAGGTAAGCCTTGAAAAAACAAAGTAACACCCGCTTTTGGGCTCGCCATATCATGATTGCGACAGTGGTTTTAATTGTCGGCGTGCTGCTCATTGTTTTCCTCGAGGGTGGCTTCTCGCTCAATGGCGTCGAGCGCAAAAGCGATAACCCTGCAGATGGCATGAGCCGCTTTTATGCTGAGTACCGTATGGCGTCACGCACGCCGCAGGGAAAACGATTAGGTGATTTGGTGGTAGAAGTGGCTGTGCCAGACGCCCCCCTTGATCAACGCCTCGAAGACATGGAAAGCAGTTACGCCAGCGTTTCGCAAAGTTGGGTTGGCGAGTACAAGTACCGTGGATTCCGGGCAGGCGACACGCTGCGCGAAAGTATCTCAGCCTATGCTCAGGCAGAAGGAATGCAAGTTCTGTGGGAATTAGATAAGGACTTTATCATCAAAGGTGAGTTTCAGTTGCAGGATACTGTGGTGGGATCCCTTGATCAGATTAGTCAGTCGATTGGCGCCAATTTTGAGGGGCAGGTCGTCGTTTGGTTTTGCCCCAAACAACGCTCCATGGTAATTACCGACAAAGACAGTCGTTACTTACAAAACAACTGCCGTCCAACACGACGCTACTGAACCAGCAACGTCTGCCAAATCGTCTCGACTTTTGGTTGCCACTGGGCAACCAGTTGCCTGTCGGTTATCTTTTGTTCATCTTTCAGTGTTAGATGGTGACCGAGGTTGCGGAAAAACAAATAGGCCTCACTGAGGGTTTGTGCATCCTGCTGTGATAGCAATTCCGCCTGGTGAGCAACGTCTAATATCCGCACATTATCCGACCAGATGGCCAGCGCACCGTGCTGATGCGCAAAGCCCAACACCAGATATTGAACAATAAACTCAATATCGGCGATGCCGCCTCTGTCCTGTTTGATATCAAACTGCTGATCATTGCCCTTACTTAAATGATTGCGCATTTTTTCGCGCATCGTCGCCACATCACCTCTAAGTTGCTTAAGATCTCTGGGTTGCGTCAATATTTGCTCACGAATTTGGCTAAATCTGTGGTGCATTTCCGGTTGGCCATATACGCACCGCGCTCTGACCAAAGCTTGATGTTCCCAGGTCCAGGCTTCTTGCTGCTGATAATTAGCGAAACCTTCCAAATGACACACCATCAATCCTGCATTTCCCGACGGCCTCAAGCGCAGATCGACCTCGTAGAGCTGGCCCGAACCTGTGGTGGTGGCAAACATATGCATTATGCGCTGAGCCAGTCGCAGATAAAATTGACGGGACTCTATTTGCTTTGCGCCATTCGTCACCCCGTCACCATCGCACTGATGGACAAACACCAAATCTAAATCTGACCCATAACCCAACTCAAAGCCCCCTAGCTTGCCGTAAGCAATAACGCCAAAGCGGGTGTCCTGTTCGCTACAGCCTTCTGGGATGCCATATCGTTCGGTCATGTTCTCCCAGGCCAATCCCACCACATAATCAATTAATGCTTCGGCCAACGCGGTCAAATGGTCACTGACGCGCATGACGGGCATCGCACCAGTCACATCGGCAGCGGCAATCTTGAGCTGCTCGGCTAGTTTAAACTGGCGAATCGCTTCCATTTGCAACTCCAGATCTTTTCGTTCAACCCGCAGCATATGGGCGCGTAATTCGCTGCTGTAAGCATCTAACGGCGTAGGTTGATACAGAAGTTGCGGGTTAAGCAGTTCATCCAGCAAAACCGGAAAACGTGTGATCTGTCGGGTAATCCAGTAACTCGCCTGGCATAGCCTGAGTAATTGCTCCAGTGCAGGTTGGTTCTCAAGTAACAGTTCCAGATAAGTAGTACGCCGGCTGATGGCTTTCAACACCTCACACACCCGACCAATATCAGCGCCCATATGTCGGGATAACGCTAGCTTCAATATTACGGGCATCAGTTTGTCCAGCGTCTCTTTGCCACGACGCCCACCGGGGTGGTGTTGCATGTAGGTTTTGAATGCGATCCACTGAGGCCAGACGGCCTGCATTTCACCGTGGCTCGCCAATTCTGCAAATAATTGACAGGCTTCTTGCTCGTCATAATCCAGTGTCCAGGCATCAATGTATACCTGATCAACACTTTGCGCTTCTTGCTGCGTATCTCCAATCAGCAAATCAAAGTGTTCAGAAACCTGCCCGGCATGAAACTGGTACGCCTGATAAAACGCCGCATAATCCTCGTATTCCATCACGCTGGCCAGGCGCTGCTTATCTAGTTGTGTATCGGGTAGCGTCTGAGTTTGCTGATCTTTAAATTGTTGTAAACAATGTTCGGCTTTGCGCAACCACAAGTAAGCATGGCGAAGCTCAGACACATCCTGATCCGATAAAATTTCGTGCTGGGCCAGCGCACTTAAGGCATTCAGTAATGATCGGGTCTGTAACGCCGGCAAGCGTCCAGCCCTGATTAATTGTAAACTTTGAACGATAAATTCGATTTCCCGAATCCCGCCAGCACCCAGCTTTATGTTGTCAGACAAATCTCGACGTCGGACTTCCTGACTGATCAATTGCTTCATTTTACGCAATGCGTCAATGGCACTGAAATCCAGATAACGCCGGAATACAAAGGGGGTGAGGATCTGTTGTAATTGATCACTGTAAACACCGTCAGGATTGATAACCCTTGCTTTGAGCATGGCATATCGCTCCCAATCCCGTCCTTGTTGTTGGTAATAATCTTCCAATGCAGCAAAATGGCTCACGATTGGTCCACTGTCGCCAAACGGTCGTAAGCGCATATCGACCCTGAACACCTGCCCATCAAGGGTCATCTGATGTAAAGATGCGATAAGTTTCTGTGCTAATCGCTGAAACCAGATTTGATGTTCCAGCCCCCTTCTGCCCTCCGTTTCGCCGACTTGCGGATAACTAAAAATCAAATCAATGTCAGAGGAAAAGTTCAGCTCACGGCCACCCAACTTGCCCATCCCGAGGATTAACATCGGCATAGGTCCTTGATCGCCCATTGGGGTCCCGTGCTTTTCACACATCCACCGATAACAACACTGATAGGCTGCATTAATCAGGGCATCAGCCAACTCAGACACCTGCGCCAACGAGCGTTCAATCGGTTGCATATTGGTGAGATCACGCCAGGCAATCTGAACCATATGGGCTTGTCTGAATTGGCGTAAGGCGCAGTGTAACTGGGCTTCATCAGCCACGTCCGCTAGCTGGTTGCTCAGCAACGCTGGGTAATCCAGTGTCTGGGCAAGCAGACCATCTTCGCGCAATAACCACAGTGCAATTTGCGGACGCCGCAGGCACTGTTCGAAAATAAAATCACTTAATGCAAATATTTCCGTTAACGCCTGACGCTCAACAGGACGCCACTGTATTTCCTCGCTTTGCTGTTCAAAGCGATGCCATGCTTGCTGCCCATGCTGAGTTAATTCCAATTGACTCACCGCCGGTCCTTTTACGCTTTGCGCTTGAATGCGGTGCAACAAAACTTGCCAGTTGCCGCATTTGATCTGATCATGGCTATTCAGTTTACTCATTTGTTTTTGTTATGCAGCAATTACTTAGTCAAATTTCTTTGAGTGGTCACGACTTGGTTGTGATGTTGCTCGACATCCTTATCGGCCTGATATTGCTGGTCCTAATGCGCTGGTTTTACGCACGCTGGGGCAGTATAAATTTCAAGCAGGAACTCGCCCAGAAAGATAACTTTGCGTTGGGCATATCTATCGCCGGTACTCTGCTGTCTTTGGCAATCGTCGTCACTGCCGTGGTGTCTATTTTTAATATGATTAACTATCAACAACTGGCGGTGAAACTGATCAGTTTTGGTTTATTGGGGATAGTGCTGATAAAAATCGGTCGGTTTGCCCATGACCGCCTGATATTAAATCGCTTTAACAAACATCAGCAAATTATGCAGGGTAATATCAGTATCGCTTTCGTTGACGCAGCAGGCGCTGTGGCCATGGCGCTGATTGTTGCGGCAGTGCTAAAGTGGACGCAAAGTATCGATATCAATGGCATGATCGGCATTCTTAGCGGCTTTCTCGTTGCTTTGACAATGATATTGATCACCACCCGCATTTTTGAACGCCATTATGCGGCTAACAATCAAAACGATGATATGCAGGAAGCGCTTACCCATGGCCAATTTGCATTGGCTGTCAGACATGCCGGCCAGATTGTTGGCGTGGCCATCGCGGTGACCGGCGCTGCCAGCCTGATTGAGTACAAGCCTGCGGCTTACATTAATAATTTCCTGAGTTGGTTGCTGGTGTCCTCAGTGCTGACTTTGAGCACCATTTTGCTCACCTTGTTAGCTAAGCGCATTGTATTGTTCCGGATAAATTTGGTGGCGGAAGTCGATCATCAGCATAACGTTGGCATTGCCAGTATTGAAATGATCTTGTCCATCGGTATGGCTACCCTGCTCACCGGGGTTGTCACGCTGTGAAGCTGGTCGACCAACACGGCAATGCGTTGGAGCCTTTTGATATTGGCATGATGCTATTGTCATTGGTGGCGGTGGTGTTGGTCAGTGTGCTTCTGGTGGTGCCACTTGAACCCGATGTAGAGCGCTATTTGATCACTATGGATACCGTCATCTGCATCATTTTTTTGCTCCATTTCGGGTATAAGATGGTCAGATCCGACTCGCCCTGGCGCTACCTTCGCCACCATTGGATCGATCTGGTTGCCAGTATTCCTATGGTCGAACCTTTCCGCTTGGCGAGATTTTTACAGGTTCTTCGGGTTATCCGCTTGTTGCGGGTCGCCAGACATACATTACTGCCTACGTTCAAAGCCAAAATTCAAACCACGCTCGCTACCCTGATGACCGTTTTGCTCGTGGTGATTGGTGCAGCAGGATTGTCAATCTATCTGGTTGAACATGATGCGCCCGGGGCGATGATTCATAGCGCCGAAGATGCCTTGTGGTGGTCACTGGTGACCATTTCCACCGTAGGCTACGGCGATTTTTACCCGGTCACTACCACCGGCAGAGTGATCGCGGTGTTGCTCATCATGTGTGGTGTCAGCCTGTTTGGCGTTATTTCCGGCTACTTGGTATCGCACTTTATTTCCCCGGATGAGGAAGACCAACTGGCATTACAAAGTAAACGGATCACCCGAATTGACCTGCAAGTGGAGGAGTTGCAACAATCAATGAATCAGTTACACCAAAAGCTCGATCAGTTGCTTGCTTCCAACGATGCTAAAACCGAAGATAAACAATCTTGATGTTCAAACGGCAACGGTTTGATTCCGTCAATTAACTGCCATTTAGTCTGACGCTTCTGTTTTTTGAGCCAAAGCTCGGCCTGCAGTGCATCACTGTGACTGTTCATGGACACACAAAACCGGAAGATTAAAGGGCCTTTCCCCCTCAGTGCTTTCGCCCCTTTGCCAACTTGATGTTGCTGTAGCCGCCGGACAGGGTCGACACTGATACCAGCATACAAGTGTTGTAAACGATTTTCGATAAGATACAGATGCCAGACGGTGCCATGCGCTGCTTGTCCTTCCTTCATTGATGTTCCCCTGCAGAGGGTAATTGCTCGGATAAGTGTGTGAGAAGCGCAACCACACTGGAACTGCGGTATTTATGCTCATGCATCAGGGCCCAAATACCCTCTGGCTGTGCGCGAAACTGACTCAGGACTTCCACCAGCTGGCCAGATTTGAGTGCCTCTCCAACATAAAAATCCGGCAACTGCACAATACCCAGTCCCTGCTTGGCCGCATTAAGCAAGGCGTAACCAGAGTTACAAATAAAGCGTCCCCGTGGCGTAAGTTGACGCAACTTGCCCTGCTCACGGAATCGCCAGTAAGGTTGAGAGCCTTGTAAACATTGATGTTGTTTCAGGCAGCTTAACTGCTCAGGCGTACCCTGTTGTTGCAGATACTCAGGCGATGCACAGACATGGAGTTGTCGGGTAGTCAGTCGGCGCGCCACCAGGCTAGAGTCAGCTAATTTGCCATGACGAATGGCAATGTCGATGTGATTATCGATAAGATCCAATGGCTGATTAGTTAATATCAATTCGACGTGGAGCTCTGGGTGCTGCAGCATAAATTGCTGAACCAATGGTGCGATATACTTTTCACCGTAGCTCACCGGTGCAGTTAGGGTTAGTTTACCTGTTGGCTGTGCTTGCAGATCAGCGACGGCTTGTTGCGCTAGATGCAACTTTTCCAGTGCTTGTTTGCTGCCGTGTAAAAAAATCTCGCCAGCCCGGGTGACCGACACCTTACGGGTAGAACGGTTTAATAAACGTGTACCTAATTGTTTTTCCAACGATGCGATTGCGCGGCTGACACTCACCACCGACACATTCAGGCGCTTGGCCGCTTGCGTAAAGCTGGCAGTTTCAGCCACTGCAACAAAGGTGTCCACATAGTCCCAATGGTCTTTCATTATTTCCTATATGTAATAATGATTTTCATTATTGCCGGATTATAAGCAACCAGCAGCAAGGTACAATGAATTTGTGAGTTAATTTCAAGCGTCTATGCTGAAGCGACGTACTTATACTTGGAGAAAGTAATGGCTTTACAAATCGAACCGGGACAAACCTCTATTAAAACCCGTGCCGCAGTGGCATGGGAAGCAGGCAAACCATTATCTATTGAAGAAGTGGATTTAGCCTTGCCTAAGAAAGGCGAAGTATTGATTCGAATTGTCGCTACCGGTGTCTGCCATACCGACGCATACACCTTATCCGGTGACGACCCTGAAGGTATTTTCCCGGCTATTCTTGGCCATGAAGGGGGCGGCATTGTCGAAATGGTTGGCGAAGGCGTGACCTCAGTTGAGGTGGGCGACCACGTGATTCCTCTGTACACCCCGGAGTGCGGAGAGTGTAAATTCTGTTTGTCGGGTAAAACCAATCTTTGTCAGGCAATCAGAAGCACACAAGGCCAAGGACTTATGCCTGACGGCACATCACGTTTTAGTAAAGACGGGCAGACCATTTACCATTACATGGGTACCTCAACATTTTCTGAATACACAGTCGTACCTGAGATAGCGCTGGCCAAAATTCCCAAACAGGCTCCTTTGGAGAAAGTCTGCTTACTGGGCTGCGGTGTGACAACCGGAATGGGCGCGGTAACTAACGCTGCTAAGGTAAGCGCCGGTGATACCGTTGCCGTGTTTGGCCTTGGTGGTATCGGACTAAGCGTGATTTTGGGTGCTGTCATGGCAAAGGCCGGCCGCATTATCGCCATCGATATCAACGAGGATAAGTTTGATATTGCTAAACAACTCGGTGCCACAGACTGCGTGAACCCCAGCAGTTTTGATAAGCCAATTCAGGATGTTATTGTTGAAATGACTGAGGGTGGTGTCGACTGGTCCTTTGAGTGTATCGGCAACGTTAATGTCATGCGCGCTGCGCTTGAGTGTTGCCATAAAGGCTGGGGCGAGTCGGTCATTATTGGTGTAGCCGGTGCTGGTCAGGAAATCTCAACCCGCCCGTTTCAGCTGGTTACCGGCCGCGTATGGCGAGGCACCGCTTTTGGCGGCGTAAAAGGACGTTCTCAGCTACCTGATTATGTGCAGCGTTACATGGATGGTGAGTTTGAGTTGGATACTTTTATCACCCACACCATGGGACTTGAGGATATCAACACGGCTTTCGACCTGATGCACGATGGCGAATCCATTCGCACTGTGGTGCATTTCTGATGGCCGCCCTGACTACCTTGAGTGCCAACCGCATGTTCGGTGGTTGGCACAAGAAATATCAGCACTCATCGGCGACGTTAAACTGTGAAATGCAGTTTTCAGTGTATTTTCCACCCCAGTACCAGACCGACAAGGATTTGCCGGTACTGTACTGGTTATCAGGGCTAACCTGCACCGATGACAATTTCTCACACAAGGCCGGTGCTCAACAATATGCTGCCCGATGGGGCATCATTTTAGTTATTCCAGACACCAGCCCACGTGGTGATGGTGTGGCTGATGACGATGGCTACGACTTAGGCAAAGGCGCCGGCTTCTATGTTAATGCAACCCAGTCTCCCTGGTCGGCTCACTACCAGATGTACGATTATGTGGTCAGCGAATTACCCGAGATTATTACTCAACACATTTCCGCCTCCTCAAAGATATCGATCAGTGGACACTCCATGGGTGGACACGGGGCGCTGACCATTGCGTTGCGCAATCCACAGCGCTTCTGTTCAGTGTCGGCTTTTGCACCGATCGTAAATCCGATGGCATGCGATTGGGGCAAAAAAGCGCTCAGTGCCTACTTGGGTGATGATCAACAAAGCTGGCGATTGTATGACAGTTGTGCGCTGTTGGAAGCCCATGGCTTGTCTCTGCCATGCCTGATTGATCAAGGGCTGGCTGATGACTTTCTGACATCCCAACAACTCACCCGTCCATTTGATGATTTATGTAAAAAAATGTCGCTGGACATACAAGTCAATTATCGTGCAGACTACGATCACAGTTATTTCTTTATTGCCAGCTTTATCGAAGCGCATGTGAGGTTTCATGCAAAAGCCATGGGGATTAACATTACTCACGATTAGTTTGTGCTTCTGCGCGTTTGGCAGCGGTGCAACTACCCCGCCAGCCAAGCGTGCGCATATCATTAGCTATGTGCCCCATAGCGCTGTGGAAACCGTCTACAAGCCCATCATTCAACAAGCCTACCAAGAGCTGGGCATTCCGGTTCGCTTTGAGGCCGTGCCTGACGACCGCTCATTACGCTTGTTGGAGCAAGGGCGCACAGATGCCGACGTGGTCAGAATTGAGACCGTACTCGCGGGCTACAAAAACATTGTTGCCGTCGAGCCTGCATTGGGGAATGTTGATTTCGTCTTGTACTGCCAATTGGAGTTACCTTGCCAGGCTGACGCTTTGCGCCCCGGACTGACGATTGGTTTGGTCGGTGCTGAGTCCTATTTTACGCGCTTACTGGAGCAAAGTGAGGCACGGGTACTGCGCTTGCAGAGTTATGATCAAATGCAACAGCTATTCGATGCTGGCCGCCTGCATTATGCGGTCAATGTGATCGATCGCCAATCGGCACAGAATCATTTGTTTCAACGGCCACACAATGAAACCAAGCTGTTTTCGGTCCACGGTTTTCATCTGGTACATCAACGCCACGCAGATTTAGCCCAGCGACTTGCCCCCATTATTCGCCGTTTACTGACAGAACGAATCGCCAACACGGCACAGGTCTCACCCTAGCGCTTTCTTTTTAGCCCGATTTGAGTGACCATTAGTGCAACGAAAACGACAATTAAAAACACTGTGGCACAACTCTATTTTTACTACTCCGCAATGAACGCGGGAAAATCGACGTCTTTATTACAATCTGCCTATAACTATAAAGAGCGGGGCATGCATGTCGCGCTGTATACCGCCGCGTTAGATGACCGTTTTGGTCAGGGGCTGATTGCCTCGCGCATTGGCTTGCAAGCCGAGGCGAACTTATTTAATGACAGTTCAAATCTTTTTGCCGAGCTGAATAAACTGCACAACCAACAGCCGCTGGACTGTATTCTGGTTGATGAAGCACAATTTTTGACCCGCAAACAAGTCATGCAGCTTACTCAGGTGGTTGATGAATTAGATATTCCCGTATTGGCCTACGGTTTACGCACAGACTTTACCGGTGAGACCTTTACTGGAAGTCATTACTTGTTAGCCTGGGCGGATAAAATGGTGGAGCTCAAAACAGTGTGTCATTGTGGCCGCAAAGCTAATTTTGTTGTCAGAATGGATGAAGATGGCAATGCTGTGCGCGATGGGGAACAGGTAGCCATTGGCGGGAATGACAAATATGTCTCAATGTGCCGACAACACTTTCGCGATCTGGTTTGGTAAACAATACGGGGAACCCTGTTATGGAATTAGGAACTTTTTCAATGAGTCTGGCAGTAAAAGATATTGCTGCATCCAAAGCTTTTTATGAAAAGCTTGGCTTTACCGCCATGTCTGGCTGTGGTTCTGTGCAAGAAAAGTGGCTAATGATGAAACAGGGCAGTACCATGATAGGCCTGTTCGAAGGCATGTTTGAAGGCAACATTCTGACCTTCAATCCCGCCGATGTAAGAGCCATTCAACAACACCTGATCGAGCAGGGGATCACCCCGACCAAATCTGCACAAGGCGAGTCTGGGCCAGCTCATATCATGCTAACCGACCCTGATGGTAACGCCATTATGCTCGACCAGTTCTAACCACGCAGCGGCACGTATTGCAACCATACTGTCTGACCAACCTGGAGGTTTTCGCTCAGCAACCAACCGGGGTGATCAACAAACAAAACCTGACTGTCAACCTCCACTTCGCAACGCCACAGGCCACCGGGCAAACGCGTATGGGTAAGGTATTTGCCTTCGAGGGTGACGACATGCTTTGCTGGCAAAGGAAGCGTGAGAGACAAGCTCAATTGATGTGTTGTCAGTAACGTCGGTTCTTGTTCAACATGCGCGATACGATTAACCCCTGCCACACCCTCACGGTTTAACGCGATTAACGCTTCTTGCATTGGCGCTGCGACGGTTATCTTGCCCTCATCGATGTGTAACAGGTAATCACAGTAATACACCAAATCATCTAATTGGTGCGAAACCAAAAACAGGGTCGTGTCCAACGACGCCCTAATCGCGCAAAGTCGCGACAGCAAATATAAACGCGAGATCGCATCTACCCCGCTTAAAGGTTCATCAAGCAGCAACAGATCGGGGTTATTGCATAAGGCCCTGACTAACGCGACCTTTTGCCGCTCACCACCGGACAACCCGCGCAGTGGCGCATCAATGACATAGCGTAAGCCAAATGGCTCAACCAGATCGTTATAATCAATCCCCCCATTCCTCGCGCCTTTGAGGCCCAGTTGAATATTTTCACGCACAGTTAAATGCGGGAACAAACAAGGCTCCTGAAACACCATGGTAGGACGTGTATATGCGGGCACGCCCGTTACGGCCGCGTGAGTTTCTAACCCCGCCAAGGCTCTGAGTAAACTGGTTTTTCCAGCTCCGGATTTGCCATAAACACCGATGGCTGAGGGCGTGTCCGGTAAAGGTGCCTGATACAAGCCCTGCCACTGACCGCGGCTAACCGTCACTTTCATCTTCACGATTTTTGCCTGCGATTGAAGTAGAACAGCGCGGATAACACCAGCAGGGAAAAAACCACCAACAACAATGAAATTTGGTGGGCCTGGTCAAACTGCAAACTTTCGACCTGATCAAACAGGGCAACAGACAGTACCCGGGTCTCGCCGGGGATATTACCGCCGATCATTAAAATTACGCCAAACTCACCGATTGTGTGGGCAAAAACCAAAATGAACGCGGTGAAAAACCCGCTTTTTGACAAGGGTGCCACCACCATAGAAAAACACTGCCAAGGCGACAAGCCCAGGGTCTTGGCTGTATCAAGGTAGGTCTGTTCGACACTGCTGAAAGCCTGATAAACAGGCTGTACCGCGAAGGGTAACGAATAAATTATCGATGCCACCAGAATGCCAGTAAAACTGAATGCCAGCTGGGTATCGAATAAGCTACTCAAAAATTGACCAGCCGGACTTTGTGGCGAGAAAACCAGCAACAAGTAAAAACCTAATACAGTCGGAGGCAAAATCAGCGGTAGTGCAATCAACGCCTGAACCAGTGCTTTAAGTGGATGCCGCCAGCGGCTCAGCCACCAGGCGAGCGGCACAGCAATCAGCAGTAAGATGATACTGGTCACCGTCGCCAACTTCAGGGTTAACGCTAAAGCCTGCCAACTATCTGCGTTCATCTACTCTACCATAGCCACAAGCGGCAATTACAGATTGTCCCGCAGGCGAAAGCACCAAGTTATACCATTGCTGACTAACAGCGTGACGTTTACTGACCATAAACTGCTCGATTGGGGTATACCAGGACTGCGGGGGCTGGAACCACTGGCTCTCAGGTAGCGACAGCACCTGGGACTTAGCCACCACGCCCATACTGACGTTACCGCTGTACAAAACTTGATAGACGTGGGCGACACTATTAACCCGTACAGGCACGGTGAGATTATGTAACTTTGCCAATATTTGTTGACCCGCCTGACCATAGGGAGCCACAGCGGGATTGGCAATGACAAACCTCGTTGTTTCCCATACAGACGTGTCAGGCAGCCCTTGGGGTGCCCAGATAACCGGCTCGCCAAGCGCATACATCTGTAAGGTATCAGGCTCCCCGACCCTGGCGGCAACCAAACTTTGTGCGCGAGCCAAGTCCGCAGACATCAACACATCGTAGGGCGCTCCATGCATCATTTGCATCGCCAGCACCCCACTGGCACCGTTATAGAGCGTAACCGGTTGCTGATGCTGTTGCTGATATATATCTGCCAGTTGTTGTGCACACTGATGAAAATTGGCAGCAACAGCTACGTGTAAGGTCGGTTCCACCGGTGAGGCAAGACGTAGTAATACAGCAAATAGTACCGCGGCGTTTACCATTTTGCGCCTGCCTGTCTATCCGACTCTTTGACTTCAACCCAATGTTCACCTTGTTGACCATGTTGTTTTTTCCACAACGGAACATCGTTTTTTAATCGGTCCATAACAAAACTGGCTGCTTCGAAAGCAGCTTGCCGATGTTCACTGGCTATCCCAACAAAAACAATTTGCTGGTGCGCTTCAAGCCGGCCAACCCGATGGATTATGCGTCCTGCCAACAGCGACCAACGCCGGCCAGCATGCTCCAACAGCTGTTGCAAGGTGTTCTCCGTCATACCGGGGTAATGCTCAAGAGTTAATGCATCAATTCTACCCTCAGCGCTGTGATCCCGGACCAGACCACAAAAAGTCACGATCGCACCCGCGCCTACACTTGTCAGCGCTTGGTATTCTTTGCCTGCATTAAAATCCTCGTGTTGTACCTTTACGCTAAACATATTAGCCACCTGTGACCGGAGGGAAGAATGCCACTTCATCACCCGCTCGGACAACGTGCTCCGGAGACACTATTTCCTTATTCACCGCGCAAAGTAAGTGCTCACTTTGCATTACGTGCCAAGGGGCCCCCTGGCTGGCCAGTTGCTGTTGCAAACTGGCAACTGTGAGGGGCGCCTGAAGTTTTGACTGGATGGATGGCAAGCCCAGTTGCTCTCTCAAGCCTGCAAAGAACAACACTTTGATTTCAACGTTGCCAGTCACCGGATTTTCCTCCTCGTTTTTCTGTTACCTGTAAGCCGTCAATCACCATCAAGGGATCGACAGCTTTACACATATCAAACAGGGTTAATGCGGCCACGCTGGCTGCGGTTAAAGCTTCCATCTCTACCCCTGTCTTGCCACTCAATTTGCAACACGTAAGGATCTCGATTTCCGATTTGTCAGCATGACAGTCAAAATCAACCTCGATTTTGCTTAGCGCCAGCGGGTGACAAAGAGGAATCAGCTCGGCAGTCTTTTTCGCTGCCTGAATAGCGGCCACCCGGGCTACTGCAAAAACATCACCTTTGGCGATACGCTTGTCCATTAACTGAGTAAAGCAAGCAGGGGACATTTTCACCGAGACTTTGGCCCACGCTTCTCTGTAACTGACAGGCTTGTCGGTAATATCCACCATACTGGCTTTGCCTTGTTGATCGAGATGACTAAAACTCATTAAGCTTCCCGCTTTGTCAGATTGTGAACAAAATTACAGGGCTTGTGATTGGCGTTTAACTGATCAGCGATGATGCCTTGCCAACCGGTTTTACACGCGCCGGTGGAGCCCGGCAGACAAAAAACCGCAGTGCGGTTTGCAATCCCGGCTACACACCGTGATTGAATCGTCGAGTTGCCAATCTCTTGCAAGGATAACGCCCGAAACGTTTCGCCAAAGCCATCAATGGGTTTATCAAACAAAACGCTTGCTGCCTCAGGGGTAACGTCTCTGTCGGCAAACCCGGTTCCCCCTGTAACTAACACAACATGAATTTCGCTATCGGCAATCCATTGGGACAAATGGGCACGTATCTGATATTTGTCATCGGCACAAATTAGGTGGGCACAGATATTGTGTCCATCCGCTTTAGCCGCCTCGACCAAATAGCCACCTGAACGGTCTGTTTCCGGGGTGCGCGTATCCGATACGGTTAATACTGCAATGTTTAACCCGGTTTTCGGGTCTTGATTAGGCATAAGTCTCTCCCTTTGTTCGCTGCGATAAGGTAGCGATTTGCACAACGTATTCCCATAGTGTTTCACTATTTTTTACGTTTTAATACGCTGATGTTTCAAAACAGGTGTCAATATGGACCCGCAAAAGGCAGTAAAATTTGCACCCCAAATTTCGGTGCGGGGTATTGACCTCGACGGACAACAACGCTTGTTTGATGCCAAAGTGCTGCTGGTCGGCATGGGGGGCTTGGGGTGTCCAACCAGCGAGCTACTCGCCGCCAGTGGGATTGGTCAGCTAACCCTGATGGACAACGACGTGATTGAGCAATCCAATTTCTCACGCCAACGACTGTATACCTCAAGCCACATCGGGCATTCCAAAGCGATGGTTGCAAGTCAGGTCTTAGCTTCCCGCTTCCCCGACAGTGCCATTGACGCGCTACATCAATCAGCCACTCATGCCAACCTCAGCGAACAGATAAGACATTACGACCTGGTGATCGATTGCACCGATAATCAAACCTCACGTGAAGCAATTAATCTGGCCTGTATTGATAGCAATATCCCGTTAATTAGCGGTGCCGCGATTCAATCGCAAGGACAGATATTCTGTAAGCCCGCCGGGCCGGATAGTCCCTGTTACCGCTGTTACAGCCGGCAGTTCAACGTACCCGCTGCGCGATGCAGTGAAGCCGGCGTGCTGTTCACTCTGCTAAGTGTTGTCGCCAGCCAGATAGCCACGCTTGCGACTTTGCATTTAGCCAAAGCGACAACCCTGCCCTGCGGTGAGTTGATGATGTTTGACGCGACTTTACACCGCTGGCATTACTTCAATATTAACCAAGCGAGCCAATGTGATGCTTGCCAATTGAGAGAACTTAAATGACGCTGACCGATCCTTGTGCACTTTCTCACATGCTGTCTCTGCAAGAAGCATTGAAGATTATTTTGCAGCATACCCCACGACCAGTTCACTCAGAATCCGTCGCTCTTATCGATAGCCTCGGCAGAACCCTGGCTTGTGACTATCACGCACCGTTTGATGTACCTAAGGCCAGTAATTCAGCCATGGATGGCTACGCATTTGCCGCGCAGGACGTTAGCCCGGATGCACCATTAATATGCGTAGGCGAGTCCTTGGCAGGACACCCCTTTAAAGGCTCAGTGGGACCAAACCAATGTGTTCTGATCACCACTGGCGCCCATCTTCCCGACGGCTGCGATACAGTGCAAATGAGGGAAAAAATTAAGCGCGAAGATGAAAAAGTCTTCGTTTCAGATGCGATAACGCCAGGGCAATTTGTTCGTCCGAGAGGCGGTGAATTAACCGAGGGTGAGCGTGTTCTGACAAAAGGCGATACCCTGTGTGCCGCATCTATCGCATTACTTGCCAGTTTTGGTATTGGTGAGGTCAAAGTAACCCGACGTCCGCGCGTTGCAGTGCTATCCACTGGTGATGAGATTATTGAGCCGGGACAGGCCGCTCAGCCGGCCAGCCAGTTCGATGCCAACCGCCCTGCGTTGTTGGCAATGCTAGCCGCTCTGCATTGCGAGATAATCGACGCTGGCATAGTGGCAGATGATCCCGATCAACTGGAGCAAACTCTGCTTAATCTGGCCGCTGATACTGACCTCATAATCAGTTCTGGCGGTGTATCCGTGGGCAAAGCCGATTACACGACTGAGGTGTTAGCAAAGATTGGAGAGGTGGGCTTTTGGAAAGTCGCAATCAAGCCGGGTAAGCCATTTGCCTTTGGCCATATCAACAACACACTTTATTGTGGGTTGCCCGGAAACCCTGTGTCATCGCTGGTGACCTTTGAACAATTGGTGCAGCCAATTATCCGTCAGTTGCAGGGCCAACCACTAAGGACCCAAGTTGCCACATTAGCGACGCTTACCAAGGCCACCGAAAAAACACCGGGACGGCTTGATTTCCAACGGGGCATTGCCGACTGGAATTCGCAACGACAGCGCCTCGAAGTGACACCACTTGAACGGCAAAACTCTGCCATGCTAACCAGCCTGGTGCAGGCCAATTGTTATCTGGTATTAAGCCAGCAGCAAGGTGCACAAGCCGCTGGCGAACAGGTGCAAATCGCGTGGTTGACGGCTCCTCTTAAATATTAAACGGCCAAAAAACTTTGGTTACGCCCGGCGCGCTTAGCTTTGTACATGGCTGCGTCGGCTCGCCCCAGCCAGTCGGTGCCGGCTTCATTGACGGAAAGTTCAGCGACACCAAGGGAGATTGTCGCGCCAAATTGAGCCAGTTGCCCATTATTAACGATGGCGGTACGAAGATCTTCGGCCAGTGCAAAGGCCGATTGTCGATCGCTATTCTCTACCACTACCACAAATTCTTCACCGCCTATTCGATACAGAGAATCGGTCTGACGAATGCGAGACGTCACTTCCTTGACTAATGCCTTTAATAAGTGGTCACCGGTGATATGGCCGTGCTGGTCATTGATCCGCTTAAAGTTGTCAACGTCGAGCAAAATCAGCGATGCGGGCTCATTGTGTCCGCGCTGACGCAGTGCCACGAGTTGTTGAAGCTTTTCCTGTAATGAGCGCCTGTTTTGTGCGCCGGTCAAAGGGTCACTGGTAGCCATTGCCAGGAGTTGTTGATGTTGAGCGCGTGTCTTATAGGCGAATACGTAACCAAATACCAATGTTGCGCCCCCCGACAAGTACAACTGCAAGCCACTAATGAGGGTCAGTTGGCTGCTAATTAAACTACTTCCGATGAGCAACGCGAGAATATTCAATAATAAAGCAATTCGCGGAGAAACCAGGAAGAAAACAGCAATAACGGTTGGGTAGAACCAGACGATCTGTCCCGCGCCCTTTATTCCCAGCGTTGCCACCAGTGTGAGCAAACAAATTATTGCCAGCATCTGGCCTGCTCGTTGAGTGCGATGGGTATTCCAAACATAGGCAAACACAGCGCTCATCACTATCACGGCGGCAAAGTCCACCATCGCAATCAGCATATCCTGTTGCAGGACCCGAAAAACTACGAATGGCGCGATACTGATGGCACTGGCAGCACTAAGCGCCAGAATAATGATTTCCTGAGTTGAACGTTCGCTTGTCTTCATGACACTGCCTGATAATACAGACCAACCTTTACTGGTTAAACTTTAATCACCTTAGCGCATTCACGGTGGGTTTCCAATCTTCGAAAGGACAAATATCAACAGGCATAAAAAAAGCCCTGACGGGCTTTTAAGAATGACAGACGATTATTCTGGCAACACCGCGTTATGATAGACGTTCTGAACGTCGTCACAGTCTTCCAGCATGGCCATAAACTTATCATACATTGGCATATCATCAGCTGTGATTGCATGTTCGGTCTGAGGAACGAAAGTAATTTCCTCGACATCGAAGTTAAGCTCTGGCTTAGCATCATTTAATGCGGTTTTCACCGCATAAAACTCTGTATGCGGCGCAAACACGGTGATACTACCGTCATCACTCTCAATATCAGTCACATCAACGTCAGCCATCATCAGAATTTCAAGAATTTCATCTTCGTCATCACCAGCAAAAGAGAAAATCGCCTGATGTTCAAACATATGTGACACTGCACCCTGAGCACCAATCTTAGCGCCGGATTTTGTGAAACAGTTTCTGACATCGGTAATGGTACGATTCGGGTTGTCAGTCAGACAATCCACTATGACCATAAAGCCCCCCGGACCAAATCCTTCGTAGCGAGCTGGTGAATAGTCTTCGCCTGCACCACCGGTGGCTTTTTCAATGGCTTTATCAATAACGTGTCCCGGCACCTGATCCTTTTTGGCTTTTTCGATCAGACGTTTGAGTGATTGGTTAGTGTCGGGATCAGGGCCACCATTTTTGGCAACCACATAAATCTCTTTTCCGTATTTTGAATAAACTTTTGTTTTCGCACCGGCAGTTTTCTGCATGGATGCTTTACGTACTTCGTAGGCTCGGCCCATCGGGTTCTACTCTCGGATTGTCAGCATAACA
>CAXQZJ010000142.1:0-31810 GCA_964228145.1 Alteromonadaceae bacterium
GGTAGTCACCGGGTTTCTTATGATATTGAGCTGTGGTTTTCATGAATTCCACGAGGACTGAATGGCCTATAACAAGGCATTACCAGCGTAGCTTGGATAACACCAAGTGAGCGCCGTAATAACGCAGTTAGCGGTCATTCAGAGCAGGGGAATTACATCATGCCGCCCATTCCGCCCATACCACCCATGCCGCCCATATCTGGCGCAGCTGGTGCATCGTCTTGTGGTAGATCAGTCACCATCGCTTCAGTGGTGATCATCAGGCTGGCGATAGACGCAGCGAATTGCAACGCGCTACGGGTAACTTTAGTTGGATCCAGGATACCCATTTCCAGCATGTCACCGTATGTGTCGTTGCCCGCGTTGTAGCCGTAGTTGCCTTCACCACCTTTCACTGAGTTGATGACAACTGATGCTTCAGCACCCGCGTTAGTGGCGATTTGACGCAATGGAGATTCCATTGCACGTAAGGCCAACTTAATACCTACATTCTGGTCTTCGTTGTCACCGGTCAGGTCTGCCAAGGTAGACGCAGCGCGTACCAGCGCAACACCACCACCAGCAACTACACCTTCTTCAACCGCTGCGCGAGTAGCGTGCAGGGCATCTTCAACGCGGTCTTTCTTCTCTTTCATTTCAACTTCGGTGGCAGCACCGACTTTGATCACTGCAACACCGCCAGACAGCTTAGCCAAACGCTCTTGCAGCTTTTCTTTATCGTAGTCTGATGAAGATTCTTCGATTTGACCACGGATCTGGGTGCAACGACCTTCAATAGCGTCTTGCTCACCGGCACCATCAACGATAGTGGTGTTGTCTTTGTTGATAACAACACGCTTAGCCGTACCCAGGTCTTCAAGCTGAACTTTTTCCAGTTCCATGCCGATTTCTTCAGACACTACCGTGCCGCCGGTCAGGATTGCAATATCTTGCAACATGGCTTTACGACGGTCACCGAAACCAGGTGCTTTAACAGCGGCAACTTTAACGATGCCACGCATGTTGTTAACAACCAAAGTCGCCAGTGCTTCGCCTTCAACGTCTTCAGCAATAATCATCAGCGGCTTACCGGCTTTCGCTACGCCTTCCAGGGTAGGCAGTAATTCGCGGATGTTAGAGATTTTCTTATCAACCAACAGGATGAATGGGCTGTCCAGTTCTACTGTGCCGTTTTCCTGATTGTTGATGAAGTAAGGAGACAAGTAACCACGGTCGAACTGCATACCTTCAACAACGTCCAGTTCGTTTTGCAGCGCCTGACCTTCTTCAACAGTGATAACGCCCTCTTTGCCAACCTTTTCCATTGCCTGTGCAATGATGTCACCCACTTCTGAGTCAGAGTTAGCAGAGATAGTACCTACCTGGGCAATGGCTTTGCTGTCAGCACATGGTACAGATAAACCTTTTAACGCTTCAACAGCAGCAGTGACCGCTTTGTCGATACCGCGCTTAAGATCCATCGGGTTCATACCGGCTGCAACAGACTTCAGGCCTTCAGTAACGATCGCTTGTGCAAGCACAGTTGCAGTAGTTGTACCGTCACCGGCTTCATCATTGGCTTTAGAGGCAACCTCTTTGACCATTTGCGCGCCCATATTCTCGAACTTGTCTTCCAGCTCGATTTCTTTCGCAACCGAAACACCGTCTTTGGTGATGGTAGGTGCGCCAAAAGATTTGTCTAATACTACGTTACGGCCTTTCGGACCCAGAGTTACCTTCACGGCGTTGGCCAGAACGTTTACACCCTTTAACATTTTTGAGCGGGCGTCATCTCCAAAACGTACGTCTTTAGCTGACATAATTCTTTTCCTCTTGTCTCAATTCGTTTGACTAAATCAAGCTTCTACAACAGCAAGAATGTCGCTTTCACTTAGGATAAGCACTTCTTCACCGTCTAATTTTTCGGTTTTTACGCCGTAGCCATCGTTGAAAATTACGATGTCGCCGACTTTCACGTCTAACGCTTTAACGTCACCGTTATCCAGCACACGGCCATTACCTACTGCGATGACTTCACCGCGAGTAGACTTTTCGGCTGCTGAGCCAGTTAACACAATGCCACCAGCAGATTTGGTTTCCTGCTCCTGACGCTTGATGATGACGCGATCATGTAAAGGACGAATTGCCATTTTCATCTCTCCTGAAATTACAGTTTTGACTGCCCCGATAACCGGGAATTTTTGAGTGCCCAGGTTTTCGCCTGTGCTGCAATTTTGTTCTGCCAAGCTAGGTGGGGGTAGATAACCTTATATCAAGTGGGGACAAGCAATTTTTTTTAACTTTTTTGCGCTTGTTGTGGTTCAGCTTCATTGTCCGGTTTTAATGAAGCACTTCCGGTAATCGCCATACGCATTGCTTCTTCTACCGGCATACTCAAGGGTGTCAGTTTTTGCTTGTCTATATACAGAGTATAACCGCCAATTTGATAACTCATTGGCATGTACACCGCAACCTTATTGCTATTGCCTAATAACTGTTTACCCGCTGCCTCACTGGTGACAAATCCGATTAAGTGCATGTCGTCTGCAACTTCTACCATGACTGCCCGGTCCATATTGGCTTCACGGTTATACTTCAATAATGCAGTGACGTCAGTCAGTGCTCCATACACGGACTTCACCAAGGGGATGCGTTCCAGTAACCGGTTACCCACCAAGATTAATTTTCGGATTGCAAACGCATTGACCATCAGACCGACAATCACGATCAGTAATAATCCCGCGATCACTCCCGACCCCGGAAAATACCAGTGTTCAGGTAAAAATGGTTTTAGAATCGCTTCGATTCCCGCGAACAACCAGTAGATTAGCCAAATCGTCAGGGTTAGCGGTAGTACGGTAACCAGACCAGTTAGTACCAGATTAATAAACTTTCTCATGGTGCGCGTCGTCTCAGTTTAATCTGTCATTATCCGAGTTTGCATCGGTGCGCTGGTATTCACCTTCAAACACATCACCCTTCTCGTTAGGCTGACGATACGCACTTTGTCGCTGGGCACCGGCAACCATTTGTACTTGCATTCGTTTGAGCAAGGCACTTGCGAGCAAGGGTCGGGTCACGGGCATTGCGAGAATAAAACCAATCGCATCGGTCACAAAACCAGGGGTGATTAACAAGACCCCGGCAATAGCCAATAACAGCCCTTCCGCCATTTCTCGACCGGGTAACTGCCCAGCCTGCATCTTCTGCTGGGCACTTAGCAAGGTGGCAACACCTTGCTGACGGACAATAAAAGCACCAATGGCAGCGGTAAGAATGACCAAACCCACGGTATTCCAACCGCCAATCTGTTCACCCACGTTGACCAGTAATGCAATTTCGATAATGGGCATCACTGCGAACAAGAAAAATAATTTCACCACGTCATCATTCCTTACGTCTGAGCATACCTATGTTGGGATTAAAACTAATTAAGCAAGTTCAATACCCACTCGCATGCCTGGTCGTTTTTTAACCACACCCTAAATTATTCAACTACACTTTAGTCAGTAACACTTCCAAGGACGCAAACGTGTTAGTCTCGGTTATCTTATCAAGTTTAGGCATGGGCCTGCTCATCGGTGTGTTGGTAGGACTATCCGCCTCTCCGGTTATTGGCATGTTGATCGCTGCCATCACTGGATTACTGTCTAGCTTTGTTGGCCTGCTGCCAATCAAGAAAAGCGAACATAAGGACAACAGCCAGTATATGCAGTGGCTTCGGCTAAGCGGTATCCGGGCTGGCTTGTTTGGGCTTTTTTGTTTGCTTGGCGTATTTATCGGTCTGGTAGTCCGAACGCATAACCTGCTATCACCAAGCGAGTCGGCACTGGTTAAATTCCACCAAGATTTGCTTACCGTGGGCTTTACCGAGCAGCAAGCCAGGCAATTATTGCTGACTAAGGCTGGCACACTTGCCACCAGCGAGACACCAAGCAGCAGTGATTCGGTATTATTTACTCTCTCGTCGGAACAATGTGCCAACCTCAATCCAGCTCTTTTCAGCAGCCTGCAAGCCGCCGCTGAGCACTACCGATTGCAGGGGTTTTCAGCCTTAGCTGACCTCACAGATCTGCTACGCCAATCAAGCCTGCCTGACGAAACAAAATTAGTTGGCGTACAACGGGGAGTAGCGATTCGATGCGACACATGATTTTTTTACTTTGTCTGGTTCCTTTCATTGTTTGCGCGCAGGCTAATGAACAAATCTTACGCACCATAAGTACATCGGTGATAAAAGTAACGACCCAGCAAAGCGCCGCCAGTGGTTTTATTTATGCTGACCAGCGGTATGCGGTCACTGCCCTGCATGTTATCGATGGGAAAGGCCCTATTACCGTCAGTTATGTTGATGGGCAGGGAAAAATTACAGCCAGCAGCCGCGCCACCGTGGCCAAGGTATTTAAACAAGCCGACCTGGTATTACTTAAAATCACCAATCCGCAATCACGCCCCCCGTTAAAGCTGCAATTAGAGCCGCTACAAATCCGCCAACAACTGGATGCCGTAGGCTTCCCATTGAATATTGCCGGGCAAAGCAACACCGAGGTAAAAGTGCGTTTTGGTGGCAAACAGCTACAGTCCATTGTTCCGCAACACATTTTGGCAAAAATAGTCGATTACCCCAGTGTTACAGAGCCTATCGTTAATCTAGAAGGAAACCTGGTTCCGGGATTGTCAGGCGCCCCCATCATCGACAGCAACGGCCATGTTGTGGGGGTGGTCAATGGGGGACTGGAAAATGGTGCAGTAGGGATCTGTTGGGGCATTCCGGCCAGTCAATTGGTACGATTAAGCCAGTCCAATGACACCCAACTTCCCGGTAAACAGGCCATTAATGAGCTGTTTTCAGCTGATCTTAACGTTGATGTAGCAACGGTAAATTTCGCCGGCACGCAGCTGATTCGACTGCGTAGCCGAACCTTTGCACAACTCGCCGCGACAGCCGATGACCAATTAGGATTGACCCAACTGGCCAATGTTTTCGCTATGCATAATCCTTATAGTTTTGTGTTTGATATATATCAGGACCCGGCCTCCGGCGCAGTGATTGTGCTACCCAATGGAATGCAATTAGAGCAAATCAATGGCTATACCGCAGCGACCTTTAACGACGGGCGAAACATGATGGTCTATCGGGTATTTAATTCTGACAATCATGCCTGGCTACAGCAAATGGCGGTTCAATTTGAAAATGAACTGATCGAGGCACAACCGGGGATTCAGGCTCAGATCGACCCCCAGTGGAGCTATCTACAACCCTTGCAATTAGGTAATGTGCTTATCAATCGCAAAGCCTTTATGCGCTATGTTTCTAATGGGTATAACTGGTGGAACGACAGATACTATTTTGAAACTCTGGCGCTAAGCCCGGATACCTTATTGGCTGTCGCTGCCATTGATATGGCGAAAACACCTCAGGTTATGGAGCAGGAACAATACTGTTTCAATGGTTTTGCCGGGCCCCAGTGCCCTCAGTTGGTAGCACAAAATCGCCATTGGGCACACATGGTATTGGCCGTGCAATTTGCCACCATTCCTCCATATTATCAGTACTGAGCAGAAGGTGTTCGCCAGCCAGCGTGAAAAAAAGTACCATAAATTGAAATATAGCTGAGTATCTCCCTGTCTGATGAGTCGGTATCATATCGTGCTTTGCACCTGCCCGGATAACACCGTGGCGCAGCAAATTGCTGCAACCTTGGTTGAAGAAAAACTGGCCGCGTGCGTCAATTTGCTGCCGGGTGTCGTATCCGTCTATCAGTGGCAGGGTGAGCTTTGTCGTGATACTGAAGTACAAATGATCATCAAAACCACCTCCGGCAAACTGGATGCTGCATTTGAACGTATGTTAAGCCTTCATCCTTATGACGTGCCAGAGTGGTTGGTGCTCGACCCGACAACCGGCAACCCCGATTACCTGAACTGGATAAAAAGTAGTCTTACATGAAAAAGTGGTATGTTCTCATTCTCGCAGTCTTATTGTGGCTGCCGAACGCACAAGCTCAGTTAACCAGCCCAACGCAAGCTAACCCATTTGCACAGGACAATGAATTTCTGCCTGTCGAGCAGGCATTTAAGTTTAGCTTTGAGCAACGCGGCAACAAGCTCACCTTAAGCTGGGATATAGCCCCTGGTTATTACCTGTATCGAAAACAATTCAAGACAGTTGTGAAAGATGCTCAAGTCAACGAGCCCTCGATGCCCCCAGCCACACCCCATGAGGATGAATTTTTTGGTGTTACCGAGGTGTACTACCATCAGGTGAGCTTGGACTATGACATTGTGGAATCGGCACAGGATGGCATGGTCAAGATTCAGTATCAGGGCTGTGCGTCCGCCGGCCTGTGTTATCCCCCAACGGTAAAGGTTGTTTATCTCGATGCTGTCGGTAGCACACCTAACGATGGCATCCCTACCTCAGCCGAGAGTCTAACCGCAGCGCCCGTCGAGTCGGAGCAGTTTCAACTGGCCCGCTTACTGGAAAATGATCTGGGTATAGCCTTGCTTACCTTGCTAGGTTTAGGATTGTTGCTGGCATTCACACCCTGCGTTTTTCCCATGTTTCCGATTGTCTCTGCGATTGTGTTGGGAGGCAAAAAACAGGTCAGTACAGGACAGGCGTTCACCCTGAGTTTTGTGTACGTTCAGGGCATGGCCGTTACCTATTCTATTTTAGGCTTGGTGGTCGCGTCTGTCGGGGTGCAATTTCAGGCAGCTCTGCAACACCCGGTGATTCTTGTGACCTTTATTGCGCTGTTTTTAGTGCTCGCCGCAGCCATGTTTGGTTTGTGGGAATTACAGTTACCCAGTCGCTGGCAAGAAAAACTCAACAGTGTCAGTAACCAACAAAAAGGCGGCAACCTCATTGGCGTATTCTTTATGGGGGCGATTTCTGGTCTGGTCGCCAGCCCTTGCACCACAGCGCCACTTACCGCAATTTTATTGGTTGTTGCCCAAAGCGGGGATCTGCTCAATGGGTTTGCCGCCTTGTATGCCCTTTCCATCGGAATGGGTATTCCTTTGATCTTATTTGCGATGACAGGCGGAAAATTACTCCCCAAAGCCGGTGCCTGGATGAACACCATCAAAGCATTGTTCGGCTTTATGATGCTAGCGGTGGCTTTGTTCTTCGTTGAACGCATGTGGATTTCAGTATGGACCGAGGTGCTATGGGCAACGTTGGGTTTAGCCATGTTTGGCTATCTCTCAACCGTCAACCAACATACTCAGTTCAGTTTTGCCAAGGGAGTGCGAACCACCTTTATTTTTGTCGGTATGTTTGCCGCTACTCTTTACGGATACCAGCATTTGCAACAAGGCTTAGGATTACAATCCAGCCTGAGCTCCGAAGACTCTGCAACCCCCTCCGCTGCGCATCCGAGCTTTATTAAAGTGCGTGATCTGAACGACTTTGAGATGAAACTGGCCGAGGCCAACCGTCAGGGTAAATCGGTAATGGTCGATTTATATGCCGATTGGTGTGTTGCTTGTAAAGAATTTGAGGCTTATACCTTTCCCGATCAACGGGTGCAGCAGGCATTAAGCAATACAGTGTGGATGCAGATAGATTTAACAGACAACACACCAACCAACCTGGCATTTCAGCAGCACTTCGATATTTTAGGCTTACCCACGATCTTATTTTTCGATGCCGAAGGTCGGGAGTTGCAGTCCGGACGTGTTACCGGGTTCATGGGCGCAGCTGACTTTGCCGACCATGTGGAGCGCTTACTCGACTGACCCCTAATGCTGGCACTCATTCGGTCATTGACTTGCAATAGCGACGAAATACTGAACAATGGAATAGTTTATTTATATGAAATAGACTAGTCTGTATAAAAAATTCCTAGGTGCCAGAATATGTCGCAAACAATTATGGCGCAGGAGGCTGCTCAGTCTCCTGCGGTGATTCGCTCTCAATTATCTCAAAACCAGCAACTGTGCGCAGATTTAGCAGAACAGATTCGTCAATTTGATCCGGCACTGGTGTATATGATTGGCCGAGGCTCATCAGATCACGCCGGCGTTTTTGGAAAATATCTGATCGAAGTAGAGTTAGGTCTACCGGTATGCGCTGCGGCTCCTTCGGTAGCAACTTTATTTGGACAAACATTAAAGCTGGACCGTGCACTGGTTATTTGTATCTCGCAATCCGGCCGTAGCCCGGACATTCTAGCTCAGGTGGAAAAAGCCCAACACAGCGGTGCCTTGGTACTGGCTTTAGTCAACGATCAAACGTCACCATTAGCCACCATGGCGGACTGTGTTCTGCCTCTACATGCAGGCGAAGAAAAAGCCGTTGCTGCAACCAAAAGCTATTTGGCGACCTTATCAGCCTTATTGCAGCTGGTCGCACACTGGAAACAGGACAGCGCATTGCTTGACGCCCTGCTGCAGCTGCCTGATGCCTTACAAGCCGCAATTGAACAGCCTGTTCAGCTAACCACCGAATTCGTTTCTCCCCTTACCCATTGTGTAGTATTAGGCCGGAGCTTCGGATACGCTATCGGCAGAGAAATCGCCCTTAAAATCAAAGAGGTGTGTGGAATTCATGCAGAATCTTTTAGTAGCGCAGAGTTTTTGCATGGTCCGGTAACCTTGGTGGCTAGTCGACTTTCAGTGGTCAATATCGAGCTTAATGATGCCTCAGCGGCCAGCCATAAGACCCAAATTGATGATGTCGTCAGCCGCGGAGCGCCAATGATTACCTTATCTCAGGCACAATCGGGATTACATCCACGCCTTGCCCCCTTGGCAGTGCTACAACGCTTTTATTTAGACATAGAAAAAATTGCCCGTGAAATGGGTAAAAATCCGGATACACCGGTGGGGTTAAACAAAGTAACTAAAACGCTGTAAGGCCGAACATGACTGAACGTTTTTTTGCCAAAAAATTATTCGATGGTCAGCAATGGCACCAGGATATGGTGATGGAAGTTGCCGATGGAAAGGTGAGTCGACTAGTGGAATTTTCCACCAGCGGTTGCACTGAGCAGCAATTAACCCGCCTATCAGAACCCGTGGTGCCGGGCTTTGTCGATGTTCAGGTCAATGGCGGCGGCGGTAAGCTGTTTAATCAGGCGCCAAGCGCAAGTACTTTGCGTACTATGGTGAGCGGTCACGCTCAGTTTGGTACCACCGCCATGTTGCCCACCCTGATTACCGACAACATTGACACCATGCGTCAGGCTGCCGATGCGGTCTGTGAAGCAATTCATGCCGACCAACCGGGTATTTTAGGGGTACACTTTGAGGGACCGCACTTAAGTGTACCCAAGCGCGGTATACACCCTGAGCAACAAGTTAGGCCCTTAAGTGATGACGAGCTTAATGTATTTTGTCGCACTGATCTGGGTCATGTGTTGTTAACCGTTGCGCCGGAAAACGTGCCCGCCGATGTTATCCGTGAGTTGGTCAGCAAGGGAGTGAAAGTGTGCCTTGGCCACTCAAATGCGGATGCAGATACAGTACTGGCTGCGCTAGATGCAGGGGCAGATGGTTTTACTCACCTGTATAATGCAATGTCAGGCTTACAGGGCCGCGCACCGGGCATGCTCGGGGCGGCTTTCTACCGTGATGACGCATATTGCGGACTGATTGCTGACTATCACCACGTCAGTCAACTAGGCTGTCAGCTGGCATTCAAAATTAAGGGGCATAAGCGGGTGATGTTAGTCACCGATGCCATGGCCCACGTGGGCAGCGATCTTGTCGATATGGATTATCTTGATACGCAAATTTTGCGTGACGGTACCAAACTGACTTTGCCGGACGGCACACTAGCGGGCTCTGCTTTGGATATGGCATCGGCAGTTAAAAACGCGGTCGCTATGGGGGCCTCTTTGGAACATGCGCTGATCATGGCGAGCCGAACACCAGCCAATTACCTTAACAATAAGCAAATTGGTCACCTTCGTCCGGGCGCTAACGCTGATTTTATTACTCTGTCTGATACCTTTAACGTGTCACAAACCTATATTAGTGGAACGTTAGTTCACAACAAAAATAATTAAAACAAGGACGCAACATGCAAACCGAGACCCTACCCACAAGCAACAAACCCAGCGTTTTGCTGCCCATGGCCATCATTGGTACATTGTTTTTCATCTTTGGCTTTATTACCTGGCTAAACAGTGCTTTGGTACCCTTTTTACAAATCGTCTGCGATTTGAACGAAGTGGAAGCCATAATGATCGCTTCTACTTTCTATTTCGCTTACGTGGTGATGGCACTACCAATGTCTTACATTCTGGACAAAATTGGTTATCGCCCGTCAATGTCGTTGGGATTGGTGATGATGGCTGTAGGCTGTTTGCTTTACATCCCAGCAGCACAAGCGCAAACCTTTGCCATATTTCTTGTCGCTCAGTTTATTTTAGGTAGTGGCTTAACCATACTGCAAACCGCATCCAACCCTTACGTGGTCAAAGTCGGTCCGGAAGAAACTGCTGCGGTGCGTATCTCGATCATGGGCATTCTGAATAAGTTTGCAGGCTTTTTAGCCCCCATGATTTTTTCTGCTTTAGTATTAGGCGATTTTAATAATGTCACGCCCCAAGCGATTGCAGCCTTGTCTGAGGCGGAGCGTCAGTTACAAATTGAAAGCATGGCCAATGGCTTAATTGTTCCTTATATCGGCATGGCCATTGCGCTGGTTGTTCTAGCCGCTGGTCTGTTTAAATCAGGGTTGCCAGAATTAGATTTAACTGCCGAAACAACAACAGAGGTGACAGAAGAAAGCGCCACCGGTTCGGCAACCAGCGTTTGGCACTTTCCACACCTTATTTTGGGTGTGGCTACCCTGTTTGTTTATGTCGGCGTTGAAGTAATTGCGGGTGATGCAATCGGCCTGTTTGGCAACCGGCTTAATCTCCCCAATGCCACCGTATTAGGGTCTTACACCATGGCCTTTATGGTTATCGGCTACATCGTCGGACTGTTAGTCATTCCACGATTAGTAACACAACGCACCGCACTGGCAATATCCGCTGTATTGGGTATCTCACTTTCGATCGGGATTGTTTATGCCGATTCAACCCAATTCACAATTGCGTCAGTGTTATGGGGCTGGACTGGTGCAGACCTGGTTCCTGATACCATAGCGCTTATTGCCTTATTGGGTTTCGCCAACGCGATTGTCTGGCCAGCTGTTTGGCCATTAGCCCTACAAGGACTAGGACGTTTTACCGCCCAAGGCTCTGCGTTACTCATTATGGGTATCGCCGGTGGCGCAGTGCTGCCATTAGTCTATAGTGCTATATCTGAGGCTTTCGACCCACAAAGCGCCTACTGGATGATGCTACCCTGCTATCTGTTTATCTTCTATTACGCATTAATCGGCAGCAAAGTCAGCCGATAGCACCCTTTCGCCCGCAAAACTTTGCGGGCATCTTCGCTGATAAGACCAGTATTTTGCTGCTAAATAATGTTGCATCTCTATAATAGTCTTTAATTACTGAGCGACTGTCGAAAAAACATGCAAAATCAGTAGCTAGCGCTCGCTTTTATACAGTTTTTTCGGCAGGATGGTTTTTTACCAACAAGATCGCAGCAAGATAGTGAATATTTTACTTATAAATGGACCAAATCTAAATTTACTCGGCACCCGTGAGCCTGATATTTATGGCTCACAGTCGCTGGATGACATCGTGACGCAGTTAACTCAACAGGCCCAGCACTTAAATTGTCAGTTAACACATCTGCAATCCAATGCTGAACACCAGATTATTGATGCCATCCACCAAGCCAAGGGCAAGCAGGATTTTATTATTATTAATCCCGCTGCCTATACCCATACCAGTATTGCGATTCGTGATGCTTTAGCGGGTGTTGCCATTCCATTTATTGAAGTTCACTTGAGCAATGTGCACCAACGGGAAGCGTTCAGACAGCACTCTTACCTGTCTGACATAGCAGAGGGTGTCATCTGTGGTTTTGGCGCTCAGGGATATGAATTCGCATTAATCGCTGCCAGTCGTTATCTGGCTCAAAAAATATAAGAGAGTTATGCATGGATATTCGTAAGATAAAGAAGCTGATTGAATTGGTAGAAGAGTCTGGTATTGCAGAGCTGGAAATTACTGAAGGCGAAGAGTCGGTACGTATTCATCGTGGTACGTCTGCTTCGGCACCAGTGCAATACAGCGCACCAGTAGCAGCAGCGCCAGCTCCCTTGCCTGCAGCAGCACCTGCTGCGGCGGCTGCACCAGTAACAGAGGAGGTCGCTGGCCATACCGTTAAGTCGCCAATGGTAGGCACCTTCTATCGTGCCCCTGCACCAGGCGCCAAAAACTTTGTTGAAGTCGGCCAGCAAGTTAAAGCGGGTGACCCATTGTGTATCGTTGAAGCGATGAAGATGATGAACCAGATTGAGGCAGACAAGTCAGGTAAAATCACCCAAATCCTGGTCGACAATCAGGAGCCTGTAGAATTTGATCAGCCCCTGTTCGTAATTGAATAAGGCTGATTTAGCATGTTGGATAAAGTCTTAATTGCAAACCGAGGCGAAATAGCGCTGCGCATTCTCCGCGCCTGTAAAGAGCTGGGAATAAAAACAGTCGCTGTTCACTCAACCGTAGATAGAAATCTGAAGCACGTTTTATTGGCTGACGAATCAATCTGTATTGGCAAGCCTTCGGCGGCAGAAAGCTACCTGAATGTACCCCGCATCATTGCTGCTGCAGAAGTCACTAACTCTATCGCTATTCACCCTGGTTACGGCTTTTTGGCAGAAAATGCTGACTTTGCTGAAATGGTCGAGAAGAGCGGTTTTGTGTTTATCGGTCCTAAAGCCGACACAATTCGCCTTATGGGCGATAAAGTATCCGCGATTAACGCGATGAAAAAAGCCGGTGTTCCCTGTGTACCCGGTTCCGACGGACCATTAGGTGATGACGAGGCAAAGAACAAAGCGATTGCTAAACGTATCGGTTACCCCATCATAGTTAAAGCAGCTGGTGGCGGTGGTGGACGTGGCATGCGCGTAGTGCGCAGTGAGTCTGAACTTGTTAAATCCATCGATATGACCAGGGCAGAAGCCGGGGCCGCGTTCGGCAACTCCATGGTTTATATGGAAAAGTTTCTTGAGAATCCGCGCCACGTTGAAATACAGGTATTGGCCGATGGCCAAGGCAATGCGATACATTTAGGTGAACGCGATTGCTCAATGCAACGACGTCACCAGAAAGTTGTGGAAGAAGCGCCGGCCCCTGGAATTACCCCTGAAATGCGGGCCAAAATTGGTGAACGCTGCTGCCGGGCTTGTATCGAAATTGGATATCGTGGAGCAGGTACATTCGAGTTTTTGTATGAAAATGGCGAATTTTACTTTATCGAAATGAACACCCGTATTCAGGTAGAGCACCCTGTGTCTGAGATGATTACAGGTGTCGACCTGATTAAAGAGCAACTGCGTATCGCCGCCGGTCAGCCGTTATCCATCGACCAATCTCAGATTCAAATCCGTGGCCATGCCATTGAGTGTCGAATCAATGCAGAGGATCCGGAAAGCTTTATCCCCTCACCGGGAAAAATAAGTATGTTCCATTCGCCAGGCGGCTTGGGCGTACGTTGGGATTCGCACATTTACGCAGGTTATTCCGTGCCGCCAAACTATGATTCTATGATTGGCAAACTCATCACCTATGGTGAGAGTCGTGACGTGGCCATCGCCAGAATGCGATTGGCATTAGACGAATTGGTGGTTGATGGGATAAAAACCAATGTCCCATTGCAGCGCACGATTATGGCGGATGAAAATTTCCGCAACGGTGGCACTAACATCCACTATCTGGAAAAGAAACTCGGACTTCAGAAGTAACCAAAAGCCCGCATACAGCGGGCTTTTTTAATTGGTGCTAAATTGACCATAATTTTAATCATCTCGTCTTATTGGGCCCTTTTTTTGATAAAAAAATTGGGGTTTGCAGGCTCCTTCTTAAATCTGTAAGGCTTCACCTTAAATTTGTATATATCAAAGGGTAAATTCTGTAAAACCAATATGATACGACTAGCCTTTATCTCCATTGCTATTTTATGGGGCGAATTTCCTGAACTAGTCCATACTCAGCCATATCAGTAAATTGCTGGGCCTATATCTGATGAAATCAATAATCAAAGAAATACCATTAGTTAAGGTTAAGCCGGTTAACTTCGCTAAAACACTTAAAATAAGGCAAAAAGTGTTAATGCCAACCTCACCGTTAGAACAATGTTTGCTGCCTAGCGATGATCAAGGCAGACATTTTGCTGGTTTTTTTGATACTCAGATGGTTTGTGTGGCGTCGGTTTTTCAGGAATCTGGCTGGCGGCTCAGAAAATTTGCGACACTGCCAGAATTTCAGCGTCATGGTGTGGGCACTCAGGTCTTGCGCACTATTCTCGATGATTTGTCCCGACGCCATCGCGGGGAGTTGTTTTGGTGCGATGCCCGCCTGACGGCGATGGGGTTTTATCACAGGTTTGGATTACAGGAAAAGGGCGACCAGTTTGTTAAGCGCGGCGTAAAATACGTAAAAATGTACAAGGTTCTGACCAGAATCCCAGAGTGATCTCATATCTCTATCACACTGTATTGTTTGGTTTAGGTGAATCACAGGAGTGCTTATGTCTACCTCAAAATTAACGCCAGGTTCTGTTTTCCCCTCAATTACCGTTGTCGATGAGCATCACACCCGACGAGAACTGGCTAGCTCAAACAATCAGAAAGCTTGGACTATGATTGTTATATACCGCGGCAAACATTGTCCTATTTGTACTAAATATCTCAATAAGCTAGCGGGCTTCAAAGCCAGACTGGACTCGATGAATATTGACCTTATCGCGGTGAGCGCAGATAGTCAGGAGCAACTTGAAGCGCATCAGCAGGATTTGGCGTTGAACTACCCCTTGGCATTCGGTCTGACGCTGGAACAAATGCAAACCCTAGGACTTTACATATCCACACCGCGCTCTGAACAAGAAACTGACCATTTGTTCGCAGAGCCCGCGCTTTTTATCGTCAATGATGAAGGCAAGCTGCATGTCGTAGATATTGCCAATAACCCGATGGTTCGCCCGGATTTGGAACAATTGGTGTCAGGACTCGAGTTTCTTAAGAATCCCGACAATAATTACCCAATAAGAGGTACTTTCACTGAATAACCTCTGAGCTAAGCGTCTCGGTTTGATTTCAACATGTCCGGGGCGCATACCCTTACTCCGTTATCGAGGATGAAGACGTTGACAACACGCTCTAATAAAGTTTTGGTTATCTTGACCTATGCAGGTGCAGTTCCTTTTGTTATCAGCCTGTTGATGATGTGGCTGGGATTATCTTTATGGATGGTTCCCGCCAGCAAGTTGTTTCTTAGCTACAGTGCCGTAATCAACGCCTTTATGGCTGGCAGTATGTGGGGTCGTCTGCTTCGAGAAGAGGCCAATACACAACAAGCCGTACTTGCGGTGGTGAGCAACGCACTGGCCTTGATAGGTTGGGCGGCTTTGGCCCTGGACTCGGGCGTGCATGCCAGCGTAGTACTGTTATTCAGCTACCTGCTTATTTTAATTATCGACGTACTCAATCGCGCATCCTTGCCTGATTACTATTTACCACTTCGTCTTAAAATTACCGCTGCAGTGGTGTTGCTACACGGGTTATTTGCATGGACAGTGTAACCAAGCCTAGGCTGACTATTTTTTACGATGGCAGCTGTCCTCTATGCGTCAATGAAATACGTCATTTGGGGCGCCTTGACGAGTATGGCTTGCTGCGTTTTGCTGACATTCAACAAGTCGACTTCAACCTTGAATTTCCTTTCATCGACCGACAAGAAGCAAATCGAATCTTATTAGCCCTTAATCAACACGGTAAAATAATTAAGGGGCTGGATGTGACCTACGAGGCATGGAATTTAGTCGGGCGAGGTTGGCTCGTTGCGCCTCTCACATGGCGCTGGCTGCGCTTTTTTGCCGACCCGGTTTATCTGTGGTTTGCCCGCAATCGTTACACCATTTCTGGTTTACTTACCGGACAGAGGCGGTGCCGCACTGGAGAGTCCCCCGCTAGAGAGTGCCGCACAGACAGCTGTCAACGGACAAACTGAATGCATTACATATCCTGGGCAGAATAGACATCAATAGATAAACGCTTTTTCTCTTCATTGATATGCGCTAACAAATTATCAAACAGGTCTTTAACCTTGTCGGTGTCCGCAGCACGGCTAAGTCCTGTGTACAACTCAGCAAAAAATTCATCCACGCAGAGGGCTAACGCAGCGACCCTTTCAATGGTCAGCGGCTCTCCGGGCTTCGCGCTCATACAGGTGTGAAGGTCAGTTTCGAGGTCAAACTGAACAAAGGTATTGAGCACACAATCACTGGCCTGTTCAACGTACCGAACCAGCTCTAACGCCAATTGTTTTTCATGATCCGCCAGAGTGGCCAGCAACATAGCACTGCGCTGCTCCGTACAGGCCATAGAGAGCGTTGAATAATACAGGCTCAACTCGCTATGCTGGTGCTGATTATGAACCAACCATTCGCCGACCGTAGAGAAGTTTTTCATAAAGCCTCACGCTGTTTTAACTTGCTTAATACTATAGACACAAATTGTCCGAAAATAACCTTAGTTACCTCAAATCAAGCAGTTAGTGTCATGATTTTTTACAACTCATCACCGAGTTAACGCTCCCTCTTTGATAACACCTTGTATTCCCTGAATATTTTATCTCGGCATTAGAATTGCATTGGAATAAATGAATAATTACAAGGACAGCACACTATGAAACCGCTTTTATCCATTGCCGTCGCGGCAACCGCACTTATCTCGACTGCTTCCCAGGGCGCTTTAATGTTTGACCAAAACGTGTCACCCGACGTGATTTTTGGTTCAGGAAACGCTAACGGCGGCTTTACCACAGATCAGCAAAATGGCTTCGAATTAGGTCTGCGGGGCAAGTTACGTCATAACACCAATGGCAATCCTGAAAATACCTGGAATAGCAACGGAGACGGTACCTATTCTTTTGTCGCTGGCGTTGCTCCCGGTCAGAATTCGTCTACGGGTGTATGGAGTTTTGAGTGGTCTATCAACACTGACATTGACTCCCAGGGTAACCGCAACCTGTCGGATTTTACTTATGCGCTAATGTTAGATACTGATCCATCCGCAGCGGTCAACTACATCATGTTTGATCCCATCAACGGCATTAATGGCAATACCGGAACCGTCTGGTGGGACCACGCTATTGGTGATAATGGCACAGGCAACGGTGCAGGTAGTAATGCCCCTACCAATAACACCATTATTTATAGCGACTTGATTAACAACAACAATGTGGCACAAAACTCTTGGAAAGCGACATGGGTGATTCCTGGCTATGATCCGACGTTAGATGCAACCTTTGACATCAGTCTTGCTGCTTTCGATGATAACGGCGCCATGTTGGCCAATACCAGTATTCAAATTATTCAAGGGCAAGGCGGTAGCGCTGCTATCCCAGAGCCGGCAATGCTGAGCTTACTGGCATTAGGTTTACTCGGCTTGCGTCGCCGCCGCTAACCTCTGGCCCATCGACTACAAGCCAGCGTCATCGCTGGCTTTTTTATTGTCTTTGTTCAGTGAAACTGGCAGTTAGGGTATCATTCACCGCGAATATACACTTAGGAGCCAACGATGGCCTGGTTACAGCTACGCATAGAATCTACCCCTGAACATGCCGAGCAAATCGGCGAAATGATGTCCGCGAATGGCGCGCAGGCAGTCACCTTCCTTGATGCGAAAGACAGCCCGCAATATGAGCCTAAGCCAGGTGAGATTATGCTGTGGCCAGAAACCTATGTAGTGGGTTTGTTTGAAGCGGACCGCGATATGCCGGCTGTTATAGCGCGTTTAGAGAAAGCCAAAGTACTGGGGCCTGACTTCGTTTATCGCCTGGAGCCCCTCGAAGATAAAGACTGGGAACGTGAATGGATGGATAATTTCCATCCTTTACAATTTGGCGATAAGTTGTGGATTTGTCCTAGCTGGCGAGACGTCCCCGACCCTGATGCTGTCAACGTGATGCTTGACCCAGGGCTGGCGTTTGGTACCGGCACCCACGAAACAACCGCTTTATGTTTACGCTGGCTAAATGACATGGACCTGAAAGGTAAAACAGTGATCGATTTTGGCTGCGGTTCAGGCATTTTGGGCATTGCTGCACTGAAACTGGGCGCCCATCGTGTCATTGGCATTGATATCGACCCGCAAGCCATTTTAGCCAGTCAGAGTAATGCCGACCGAAACGGTGTAGGCGAGCGTATTGAACTCTATCTGCCTGAAGATGCACCTGACATTCAAGGTGATGTGGTGATGGCAAATATCCTCGCGGCCACCCTGAAGTCCCTGAAAGACAACATTGACGGCTATTGCAAAATCGGCGGTCATTTAGTCATGTCGGGTATTTTAAATGAGCAAATTGACGCTGTTTGTCAGGCCTACCAAATTAACTATCGCCTTGATGAGTCAGCATCCCAAGGTGACTGGGCGCGGGTGAGTGGTCAAAAAATCGATTAAATTGATCATGCGTGCGAGATCCCCACAGCGAATTTGTAACATGTCTGTTAAAAAAATCAGACTGGTCAATAAGCTTCGAAATGAAACAAAAATGTCAAGGCGGCCGAAGCAAAAAAAAGCAAATTTTGTTCAATAAATCGGCTTTTCAAGCGCAGCAAAAATACGTAAACTTGCCGGCCGATTTAGACAGGGTGGGCATTTTTTGAGCTACGACACGATTACAATTGGGCCGTATGCATTACCAAACAATGTTTTCCTGGCCCCCATGGCGGGTGTCACAGATCGTCCTTTCAGACAACTGTGCCGTGATATGGGAGCCGGATTGGTAGTATCTGAGATGCTATCCAGTAACCCTCGGGTTTGGAATTCGGAAAAGTCCAAACAACGAATGAATCATGATGGTGAAGTGGGCATTCGCTCAGTGCAAATTGCAGGATCAGATCCGCAACTAATGGCACAAGCCGCCCAGTTTAATGTCAGTAATGGCGCACAAATCATTGATATCAATATGGGCTGCCCGGCCAAAAAGGTGAATAAAAAAGCGGCAGGTTCTGCGCTTCTGCAATTCCCCGAATTGGTCCGGGATATTATCCGCGCCGTTGTCGCTGCTGTTGACGTTCCGGTCACGTTAAAAATTCGTACCGGATGGGACACAGATAACCGCAATGGTGTGGAGATTGCCGAAATCGCCCAACAGGAAGGCATCCAGTGTTTAGCAGTCCATGGCCGTACACGCGCTTGCATGTACAAGGGTCATGCGGAATATAAGACCATCAAAGCGATTAAAGCTGCGATTGATATTCCAGTGATTGCAAATGGTGATATTACGTCACCCCAAAAAGCCCTTCAGGTCCTCGACATGACCGGCGCCGACGGTGTCATGGTTGGGCGGGGCGCACAAGGACGACCCTGGATTTTTCGTGAAATAGCACACTTTTTGGAAACGGGCGAGCAACTTGCTGCACCCGAGCCGCAACAAGTGTGTGAGATTTTACTCGGGCATATTTCAAATGTGCATGAGTTTTATGGAGACCATTTAGGTCCCCGAATCGCCCGCAAGCATGTGGGCTGGTACCTGGCTGAACAGGATGTAAAAGGCCAGTTTAGGAAGCGCTTTAATCAAATTGAAGACGCACAGACGCAACTGGAGGCGTTACAAACGTATTTTACAGATTCAACGGGTTAGCCTGTTACGGGTTAATCGGTGAAATAATTAATTAACCAAAGAGCTTGAAGTGTATGTTCGATCAAAATGTTAGTTCTCCTTTTACCACCACTGTGACCACTGCGGCGCAAACGCAAACTCAAAAGCCTCTGCGCGACTCTGTTAAGCAAGCGGTCAACAAGTACCTTAAGGAACTGGATAACGCCGACATCGATAACCTGTACGATATGGTACTGGCCGAAGTTGAGGCGCCGCTGCTGGAAGAAGTAATGACTTACACTCGCGGCAACCAGACCCGCGCTGCCATAATGATGGGCATCAACCGCGGCACACTGCGTAAGAAACTGAAGCAGTACGGCATGAACTAAACTGCAGACAACGAAAGAGCACCTACGGGTGCTCTTTGCGTTTTAGGCTCACACTTTTTCAAACTAGACTGTATAAATTCGCCCAGAAAGGAATAAACCCATGGCAACCGCTAAACCCATCCGACGCGCACTGCTGAGTGTTTCTGATAAAACCGGCATTGTTGAATTTGCTCAAGCTCTGGCAGCAATGGATATCGAACTGCTCTCTACCGGAGGCACGGCTAAACTACTCATGGACAGTGGATTGACTGTTACCGAAGTATCCGCCCACACTGGTCACCCAGAAATTATGGATGGACGCGTGAAGACCTTGCATCCGAAAATTCACGGCGGCATTTTAGGTCGTCGCGGACAGGATGACGCGGTAATGCAGGAGCATGACATAGCGCCTATCGATATGGTAGTGGTTAACCTTTACCCCTTTGCTAAAACGGTGGCGAACCAGGACTGTTCACTGCAAGATGCGATCGAAAATATCGATATCGGCGGACCCACCATGGTGCGCGCAGCAGCGAAAAATCATAATGATGTTGCCATTTTGGTCAATGCTGCAGATTATGGCCGGGTGCTACAAGAGATGAATGACAATCAGGGCGGCCTGTTACTTAAAACCCGTTTTGATCTGGCAATCGCTGCGTTCGAACATACAGCCCAATATGACGGCATGATCGCGAACTATTTCGGCACCATGATTGACAGTGCTGACTGTGAGGACGATTGTGAGCACCAACACAGTGCATTTCCACGCACCTACAACATGCAGTTCACTAAAAAACAGGACTTGCGTTACGGCGAGAACAGCCACCAGGATGCCGCTTTCTATGTTGAAAATGATATACAAGAGGCGTCAGTTGCTACCGCTGAGCAATTGCAGGGTAAAGCACTGTCATATAACAATATAGCCGATACGGATGCAGCTTTAGAGTGCGTTAAAGAATTTGATCAAGCGGCCTGCGTTATCGTTAAACATGCCAACCCTTGTGGCGTTGCTATAAGTGATTCAATCTTACAAGCCTATGACTTAGCATTTAAAACCGACCCCACCTCTGCCTTTGGCGGCATCATTGCATTTAACCGAGAATTGGATGCAGCTACCGCTCAGGCAATTATCGACCGCCAATTTGTAGAGGTCATCATCGCACCGTCTGTCAGTGAACAGGCCAGCGCAATTCTGGCGGCGAAGCAAAATGTACGCGTGTTAGCCTGTGGGAATTGGCAGGGCCAACTTACCGATGAATACGATATCAAACGGGTCAATGGTGGCCTGCTGGTTCAAGAACGTGATTTTGGTATGGTCGAACTCGATGACCTCGAAGTGGTCAGCGAGCGCCAACCTACACAGCAAGAGTTACAAGACCTGTTATTTACCTGGAAGGTCGCCAAGTACGTTAAATCAAACGCCATTGTTTATTGCAAAGATGGCCGTACCATCGGAGTCGGTGCGGGTCAGATGAGTCGCGTTTACTCAGCGAAGATTGCAGGTATCAAAGCGGCAGATGAGGGCTTGGAAGTGGCCGGATCAGTAATGGCGTCAGACGCATTCTTCCCTTTCCGCGATGGCATAGACGCTGCGGCTGAAGCCGGCATTACCGCCGTTATCCAGCCCGGTGGTTCGATGCGCGACCAAGAAGTTATCGACGCTGCCAATGAACATGGTATGGCAATGGTGTTCACAGGTATGCGACACTTCCGACACTAGTCATAAGCACACAAGGAATCTGCTATGAAAATATTGGTCATTGGTGGTGGCGGTCGTGAGCATGCCTTAGCCTGGAAAGCGGCCCAGTCCGAGCAGGTAGAAACGGTATTTGTCGCTCCCGGAAACGCCGGCACCGCACTCGAGCCTAAACTTAAAAATGTACCTATTGGTGCAGAAGACATCGACGGCTTGTTATATTTTGCCAACGATGAACACATCGATTTAACCATTGTTGGCCCTGAGGCGCCTTTGGTCGCCGGCGTCGTTGACGCTTTTGAAGAGGCTGGCCTGCGCATCTTCGGACCCAGTCAGGCAGCAGCTCAGTTAGAGGGCTCCAAAGCCTTTACCAAGGATTTTCTTGCCCGCCATGATATTCCTACTGCGTTTTATCAAACGTTTACACAAATCGATCCGGCAATAGCCTATGTCAAAGAGCATGGTGCCCCCATTGTTGTCAAAGCAGACGGTCTGGCCGCAGGCAAAGGTGTCATCGTTGCGATGACCGAGCAAGAAGCAGAGGATGCAATTCGCGATATGCTGGCAGGGAATGTCTTCGGTGCCGCAGGAAGCAGAGTGGTAATTGAAGAATTTCTTGACGGTGAAGAGGCTAGCTTTATCGTTATGGTCGATGGTAACCATGTGTTGCCTTTCGCCACCAGTCAGGATCATAAACGTGCCTATGATGGTGATAAAGGACCCAACACCGGTGGTATGGGCGCATATTCACCGGCGCCGGTTGTCACTCAGGAAATTCACGACCGAATTATGCAGCAAGTGATTTTGCCCACGGTTGAAGGGATGCAAGCCGAAGGTATGCCCTACAAAGGCTTTCTTTACGCCGGTTTGATGATCATGGCTGACGGTACACCAAAAGTGATTGAATACAATTGTCGCTTTGGGGATCCTGAAACGCAGCCCATCATGATGCGCTTAAAATCTGATTTGGTTGACCTTTGCCAGTCGGCTGTTGACGGAAAACTTGATAGTCAACAAATTGAATTTGATGATCGCGCCGCTGTCGGCGTCGTTCTCGCAGCAGCCGGTTACCCCGGAAGCTATCCTAAGGGAGACGCGATAAGCGGGATTGGGGTCAATGAAGATCCCAATAGTAAAATATTTCACGCAGGGACGAGGCTTTCCGAAGGAGTAGTGGTAACCAATGGTGGACGGGTGCTCTGTGCCACGGCACTGGGTGATACTGTTTCGGATGCCCAACGTGCAGCGTACCAACTTGTCGATACCATTGACTGGGAAGGTATGACGTTACGTAAAGATATTGGCTGGCGAGCGATTCAGAGAGAACAAGGGTAATAGCAAGAAGCGCCTCTGAGAAGGCGCTGTTCTTTTCTATAAGCACATGTTTATTAACACATTTACAAATTAACTCGCTCTGCAGGGCTTGACCAAAGACCTGCACGTTGCTTATAAATAACATCCGTTCATGCACAATTCAGGCTTATGTCAGCAAAACATCCTATTTTAGCGATCACAGGTTCATCGGGCGCAGGCACGACAACCACTACGGCTGCCATACGCCATATCTTTCGAAATCTGGGGGTTAACGCCGCAGAAGTCGAGGGGGATGCCTTTCACCGCTTTACCCGCCCAGAAATGGAAGTAGAGATTCGTAAAGCCCAGGAACAAGGCAAACATATCAGTTATTTCGGCCCGAAAGCCAACGATTTTGAGCAACTCGCGGAACTGTTCAGAACCTACGGTGAAACTGGCAGCGGCCAAACCAGACGCTATTTACACACATTCGACGAAGCTGTTCCATTTAATCAAATGCCAGGTACTTTTACGCCCTGGCAGCAGCTACCCGAAGAAACCGACCTGCTATTCTATGAGGGATTACATGGCGGCATTGTCACGGATGAAGCCGATGTCGCCAAACATGTTGATTTGCTGGTTGGCATGGTACCCATAGTCAATCTCGAATGGATTCAAAAAATCGTTCGCGATACCAGTGATCGTGGTCACTCTCGCGAGGCTGTCATGAGTAGCATAGTGCGGGGTATGGATGATTACTTTAACTATATCACGCCACAATTTTCCGCCACTCACGTTAATTTTCAGCGCGTGCCCACAGTGGATACCTCAAACCCGTTTAGCGCCCGGGAAATCCCCTCCCATGATGAAAGTTTCGTTGTGGTCAGATTCCGCCGCGAAATGAAAAACGTCGATTTTCCGTACCTGATGCAGATGATTGATGGTGCATTTATGTCGAGAGTGAACACCATGGTCGTACCAGGGGGAAAAATGGGGCTGGCGATGGAACTGATTCTCACTCCATTAATTGAAGAGTTATTGGATAAGAAACGCAAAGCGCGCATGCAAATGGACTGGGTTTCCGAAAAGTAACTCAGCGACAATAACAGCCTGTTGTGTCATTGTTGATAGTCGCCCCAAGATAAGGTGATGCAAGCAAATTGGTTATCAAGTCGGCTACGACATTGGTCGAAGGTGTACAAAAATATCCCGATGAATAGGGGCCGGTGTACACTAAGCGCTGCTGGTCATCAAACACCGCGATAGACGGAAAACCTGGTATCCATTGTGCAATTTGCGGGTAATCGTCGACCGTCAGTTCAACCACGTCATACCCTTGTAAACTTAGCAGTTGGTTCACCTGAACAACCAGCGGCTCATTATAGCGATTACATTGACACTCCTGGCGACTGAGTTGAAATACCGTCATCGCAGTTGATCCGGCAATGTCACTGAACAGTTGCTCGATATGTTGCTCGACCTGACCATTTTGCAAATGTCGGCCCATAACGTCAGTAGGGTCGAATGGACCAAAATGGCGGAAGTTTAGGTACGCCAACACCGCAAGGCTTGCAACCGGCCAGCTGAACAGCAGCCACCAACGCCAGTCACGCCACATCAGGCCCTCACCAATCTCAGCTGGGCTTGCATATCATCCACACTGTTCATCAGCGCATCTACATCAGCGTCTATTTCTGTCACCAGTACCTGCTCCTGTTCGGTAACTACCTTGAGTGTAGCCGTGGCATCAGCAATCATGATGCTGGTTTGCTGTTGCTCCATCGTCATGCCGGTCAGGCTGTCAATCGAGTGGTGTACCTGTGTAATCCCCTGTTGAACGGTCTGCATCAATTCTGCCGCCCGCAAGGCCTTTTCACTGGTTTGACCGCTAATCTGATGACAATCCTGCATGGATACCGTAGAACGCCGCGAGCTCACAAGCAATTTTTCTATAATATCACTGACTTCCTCGGTACTGACCTTTGTACGCGATGCCAGTTGGCGTACTTCATCAGCTACCACAGCAAAGCCGCGCCCTTGCTCTCCGGCACGCGCCGCCTCAATGGCAGCATTAAGCGCCAGTAAATTGGTTTGATCAGCAATCGCTTCGATTGTCGCCAATACACTGGAGATATCGGCACAGTTCTGGGCCAGAGTTTCAACGTCTTCAGCGGTTGTGGCTATTTTACCGACCAATAAATCAACATCTTGCTTAGCATCAGAGACGACCTGTTGCGCTTCACAAGTCATGGTTTTCGCTTGTTCTGATTCCGTATTGGCACTCTCTGCCTGAGATAACATGGCGGTCACGGACGTCTTCATTTGCTCAGAAGCAGAGCTAATCATCTCCACTTCGCGACTGCTTTGTTGTTTATGTTCCCGTAACTGACTGACCCGTTGCCTATTAGACTGACTACTTTGTTGTACCTTATCCGACACCTGCCCCATGCGTTCAATAAGCGTAGCAATATAGTCAATAAAGCGGTTAAAGGCGGACAAAAGAGATGACGAGTGAGTACGCTCTACCCGAACAGACAGGTCAAGCTGTTCTCCACCCTCTGTTATGCGTCTAATGCTGTTAGCTAATTCAACACCGCTGTTTACCGAGGCATACGAAGATTGGCTGATAAAACCCAACACCAAAGCCTGTAAACCGGCGTACACCGCATGAATGACCAGTAAACCCACTAGCAATTCATCGGCTTGCATCACAAATAATTGCATACCTGCCGATTGCATAATGAAAAAACTCACATGGTGCAGAACAACCACGGTAATCGCGGTTAAAAATAACCGCCAGTTCAAGTAAACCGCCAGAAACGACATCAGCACAAACACGCCGAAGTGGACTTCAATCATGCCATTGGTCTGATGGATATGCAGCGCAGAAAACAACATAAATGCGATAGCAATACTGTGTTGCGTCAGTTCAGCAAAAGGTCGGCTGGCAATTAACCCCAGCGGAATCACCAAGGATGGCAGTCCAATTAACAAGGTAGCAATCCAGGTACTATTTAACGGCGCCAGACACAAGCTGACGATAAAAATACCCAATAGAGAATAAGTAGCGAGTTTATTGGCGTTCGCAATCCAAGGTTTAGACGGCGCTTTCTGCATAACAATCCTTTGTGAATATTGCGATTAACCGTTCAGTTAATTGCATGAATTTCACACAGGCTTATACAGAGTTAGCATTCAACTAACAAGTCGACTTTGAACTAACATAGAGGCTTTTAACGCTATGGTGCACTACCTAACTTTCTGTAAATAGACATCAAGTTGCTGCACATCGTTAGCCAAGGTTTCCACTTCGGCAGCCATTTCCATTATCATGCTATGCTCGTCATCGGTAATTTCCTTCAATTGCGCGGTGGCATCTGCAATCATACTCCCCGTATTACGTTGTTCCTGAGTCGCTTGGGTAAGTGCGTCAATCGTCTGGTAAACATTGGCAATGGTTTGCTGAACGTTTTGCATTAAATCACTGGCGCGGGCTGCTTGCTCATTGGTGGTGGTACTGAGTTTGATACACTCTTCCATCGATGCACTGGAAAGGCGCGAACTGGAAAGTAACTTTTCTATAATGTCACCAACTTCCTCAGTACTGGATTTGGTTCTCGATGCCAGTTGTCTTACTTCATCCGCTACCACCGCAAAACCGCGGCCTTGTTCACCCGCCCTTGCCGCTTCGATAGCCGCATTTAGCGCTAACAGGTTAGTTTGATCCGCGATTGCTTCAATGGTCGCCAGCACATTGGAAATGTCGGCACAGTTTTGTGCCAACGTTTCCACGTTTGTTGAAGTCTGCTCTATTTTGCTGGTAAGAGATTTAACATCCTGTCGCGCTGCTGAGACCACACTTTGTGCTTCCTGTGTTTGATGGGTTGCGCTTCCTGCTTGCTCATTCACTTGCTGTGCCTGCTCAAACATTGACTTCACCGACAGCGACATTTCTTCCGATGCAGAGGCAATCATTTCAACCTCCTGGCGACTCTTTTGCTTGAACGCATCGAGCTGACTGATTCTGTCGCGGTTATTGGCTGTACTTTGCCCCACTGCTGCAGAAATACTCTGAACCCGCTCTATAAGATTACTTAGATACTCCATAAACTCATTAAACGCGCTTAACAGTGCACTATGTTTTTTAATTTTAGTGCGCGCGGACAAATCGATGTGCGCATCATTCTTGGTTATTTGACCGATACACGTTTCCAGTGACAAACCGACGCGCATATTCTGAAACGCCGTTCTGGAAATCACACCCAATACAACTGCCTGTACCAGCGCGTATATGGCATGCACCACCAGCAGCGTAACGAGTAAATACTGGTCTTGCATAAGGTAGACGTTTACGCCCATGGATTGCAGAATAAAAAAGCCAATGTGGTGTACAGCCACCACCGCAAATGCGGTGATAAATAACCGCCAGTTTAAATACATGGCCAGAAACGACATCAGGACAAAAATGCCAAAATGGATCTCAATCAGACCATGCATCTGGTGAATTTGCAGTGCGGAAAACAACATAAACGCAACCGCCACACTATGTTGAGTAATGATGGCGGAGGGCTGGGTTTTAATTAAAAAAACCGGCACTAACACCGCGGGTAGCCCAACGGCCAAGGCAGCTAACCAAGTTTGGTTGACTGTGGCTAGGCCAAGGCTAATCAAAAATAAACCCCACAGTGTATAAGTCGCCAACTTATTCGCAGTTCGGATCCAAGCTTTCACATTGCTCGTCGGGTGAGTCATTAATATACCTCTTAAACAAAGTCTTGCGGTCAGGACTGATTGGCACCTTAACGTCAAGAAACAATGCGTTTGTCACCATTTAGCTTTATGCTAGTGCTATCAGTCAGGTTGGACAGGGACGCTATGTACGTCAGTCGTTTGCAAAAATTTATATTGTTGTTTTACGTTATTTTTATATCGGCAACAAACGCTTACGCTACAGATACGATAAACATAGAAGTAGATTTCCAACAGCGCAACATACAACCGAATGTGGCTGCGCTGCGTGCTGATATCAACCTGCAACTTTCTCAAATTTATAATTTGCAGGATTGGAAAGTCTCGAACAGCATCGAGCCGCTTAAACCTACTCAGGCTAACTGGATTCGGATCACTCTTCACAATCAGGCAAATGTTACTCAGGCGCTGAGGGTATTGTTACACCACCCCTCGCTGCAGCAATTGGACTGGTTTGTCGTAGATGACCGGCAGCGCATAAGGCGCTCCCTTGCCAGTGGCCTGAATCAACCTGATTACCTGAATTACAGTGAACAAGGCAGCACCAGCTTCCCGTTTACAATCTTGCCCAACGAGACGTTGTCGGTATATGCAAGGATTGTGGATGATGGTCCACTCATTATCCCTTTGCAGCTTTTTAGTGAACAAGCCTATCAAGAATACCTAAATGAACAATTAATGTGGTTCTGGTTGCTAATTGGCGTCACAACCGCGATGTTACTTTACTTCTTATTCAGCTATGTACTTTTAAGGTCGCCGCCGCGCTTCTGGCTGGCTTCTGCATTAATGGCATCATTGATGTTATGGCTGACGCTTAATGGTAAAGCCGGTGAATGGCTGAATAACATGTCACTTACCGCTCCGTTAATTACTGTCTTCTTGTCACTGACATTATTAGCACTGAGTAAAGTGTCGCACACAATTCTACAGCCGGTTCCCATCTACTGGCGTTGGATGGCTTACTTATTGTTTGCCTCTTTAGCACTCAGCGCCTGGTTACTGCCTCTATACTGGCAATTAGTCTCCGCAACGGCGCTGGTGGCTTCGGTTCTGTGTGTTCAGCTGGGCTTATGTATCTGGCTCACTCACGGACCGCGGCGCACGAGCAACGTGTTACTTGCGACCGGATGGTTATTGATAACTTTGGCGGTATTAGCGCGAGGTGGCCTTTACCTGTTGGATATCACCCTACCTGATATTTGGCCTTTTACCCTGACTCTCACCTATCTTGCCGGTTTATTTTGTGTCGCGTTTTCACTGGCTGCATTTGAGCAAGCCAGCCACCTCAAGCAGCTGGATACGCAATTTCATCAAATCAGCGAGTTACAACAATATCGGCAGCGTTACGAACAAGCCGGTGAAGGCCTCTACAGTAGTCAACCTGATGGCACCTTGCTGTCGATTAACGATGCCGGCGCACGCCTGTTTGGCTATCAATCCTCGCAAACTCTGCTTAACGATATCTCCGATGTAAGCCAGCTTTACGCCGACCCGGCCGAGCGGGATATTCTGATTCACACCTTGCGCCACAATAAGCGACTGGTCAGTCATCAGGTTAAGGCCCGGCGTCAGGACGGGCAGGTTTTTTGGCTTATCGTTAACGCGCACTTGCATGGTCAGGACGACTCGCAAAAAATCGTTGGCACGTTAGCCGATGCCAGTGACCGTCAGGTCATCGGTCCCGATACGGCTTACCTCAACAGTCATGATGGCCTGACCGGGCTACTTAATCTGCAAGCCTTCAGCCGCCGCCTCAGTCATGCGTGTGAACATGCTCAGCAACACCAAACTGGGTTAAGTGTCATCTATATTAATTTGCTGCACTTTCGACAGATCAATCAGGCCTGTGGCGTGGAGGCCGGAGACACCTTGCTACAGCGCTTTTCGCAACTGCTACATGATACGCTATCTCCCCGTGCAACCTTGGCCCGGGCGCGCAATGACCAGTTTGTTATCATGCTTGAAGCAGAACTACACGAGGTTAGCGAACAGATAATCCACTCCTTGCTCGATGCCATAAAACGCTTTCGTTTTACCTGGGGCAACACTGTGTTCAACCCTCAATCTTGTTTCGGCGTCATCAGCTATGATGCTGACCAGCATAACCCTAATGACCTGGTGGCTATGGCTCGGGATGCTTGCCAAAATGCAAAACAGCAACGACAGGAAGTCCACTTTTTCCACCAGGCAGATGACCATACACAACAGTACATCCAAGATACTGAAATGAATCCAGTACTCCAAAACGCTTTGGAGCACGACCAATTCACCTTGTTTTACCATACGATATATGGGTTGAAACCCACCACCGAACATCAGGGGCTGCACTACGAGCTATTACTTCGACTGGCTCATAACCAGAAATTGGTTAAACCTGCTGATTTTCTTCCCGCAGCACAACGTCAAGAGATCAGTAGTCAGATCGACTTCTGGGTTGTCCGTCACTTTTTACAATGGCGCAGCGAACACCTGCGCCATCATCCCCTGTTTTGCTGCCACATAAATCTCAGTGCCGACAGCCTGGCGGATAGCCGATTTGAAGCCCAATTAGTAGAAGCGCTAAAGACATACCAAATCGAAGGAAGTCAGCTGTGTTTTGAAATTTCCGAAGCTAACGTGCTGGTAAACCAGCAAGCGCTAAGCCTGTTTATTCAACGCTTGAAGCGTTATGGGTGTCGATTTGCGATAGATGATTTTGGTTCTGGATTTGCTTCCCACCAACTTTTGAGGCAGTTAAACATCGACTATGTTAAGTTGGATGCCAGTCTGATACAGGGTGTTCTTGACGAGACGGCAAGCAAAATCAGTGTAAAGGCACTGTGTGATATTGCCCATAGCTATCAAATTGAGACTATAGCTGAAGGGGTTGAGCATAAAGAAATCATGATCGCACTGGCTCAATTGGGTGTGGATTATTGTCAGGGCTATGCCGTGAGTAAACCCCGTCCTTTACAGGAGTTAATTGAGTCCAATCTGAACCCAACATAGGAGTATGCATGGCAAACTGGCACCAAGGGGAAATCGTCGCTCATCAGCAATGGACTGAAAACCTCTTTACCATCAAAATTCGTTATCCCCATGACGATTTTATTCCCGGCCAATTCGTACGCCTAGCCCTCACCCAGGGAGAGGATCGGATTCAACGTGCTTACTCTTTGGTTAATCCTCCCGGTCAAGGAATCGCAGAGATTTATTACACCAAAGTTGAACAAGGTAAACTGACCGATCCGCTGACCAGGATGCGGGTCGGCGACAAAATCGACATCAGCCATCCAGCCAGCGGCTTTTTTACGCTTGATGAGGTGCCAGATGGCGAAAATCTCTGGCTTATCAGTACCGGTACCGGCATAGGCCCCTATTTATCGATGCTTTCCACACCAACACCTTGGCAGCGGTTCAAGCAAATTATCTTGATTCATGGTGTTCGCTGGGCAATGGATCTGACCTACCAGCAACAAATACGCGATTGGCAAACAACCTATGGCCTCCGGCTACACTATGTTCCAGTCGTAAGTCGTGAGCGCGCTCCCCACTGTTTACACGGGCACCTGACTACCCATTTAGAGGACGGCAACATTCAACGCCTGACTGCGCAACCCCTCGATAACCGGTCACAAGTCATGCTCTGTGGCAATCCTGATATGATTGCCCAATGCAAGGCCTGGTTATTGGATCAGGGTTTGGAGAAAAACCTGCGGCGAAAGCCAGGCCATATCACCACAGAACAATACTGGTAATCAGGTACTCACCCATACTGCACGGCATGGGGGATTTTAATTTGAGTACAAAATAACCTTTAACGATAGAAACAAGTTAAAAAGGATACTTAACTGCATTGTCGCTGCTGATTTTGCTACAATTTATTTTTACCCCGTATAAATTAATGTGACCTGAAAGTATCCGAAAGCTTGCAATTAGCTCAATTTAAAGGTGAAAACGTGTCGAATAAAGCTCCTAATAGCTTCAATCCTGCGGTCTTTTACCCGGCCGCAGCAATTATTGGTGCGTTATGTCTGATCAGTGCACTATTACCCAATCAAACC
>CAXQZJ010000143.1:0-12517 GCA_964228145.1 Alteromonadaceae bacterium
GTGTCGCAATTTCAGTGGTCGTGCCGGATTGGGTAATGGTTATCGGTGATATTTTGCTGGTAACCGGGCTTGGGCTTTGCCTTGGGATCTGTGCTCGCATGGGCGGGAACTGGCGCTCCGGGGTCGATCCGGTAAATACCCCAAGCTTGATCACTGATGGTCCGTTCGCGTGGAGCCGTAACCCCTCATTTATCGGTGTGATTATGGGACAGGTTGGCTTCCTGTTGGCCTGGCCAAGCGTATTTAGCCTAATATGTCTGCTGGTAGGCGTCAGAGCGGTGTTATTGCAAGTCGAGCTGGAAGAATCCTTTCTGAGTGAAAGGTTGCCCGGCGAATACCAAGCGTACAAGCAACGAGTGCGCCGTTGGTTCTAGCATGGATCTGACTCAACTTCCTTTTAGTCAGGCCTGCGAAAACAATAAACAGCCGATTCTGGCGATTCTGACTGACGCCTTTAAGCATTCAAAACGGGTTTTGGAGATAGGTAGTGGTACCGGCCAGCACGCTGAACATTTCGCCCCCGCACTTAAACATCTGGAATGGTTTACATCTGACCAACCTCAACATCATCAGGGCATCCAAGCCAGAGTGGCGTCAAGTTCGGCAAGCAATCTGCACACTCCACTGAGCTTTACCATTGGCCGGGACGATTGGCCAGTTACAGTGGATGCGGTATTTAGTGCTAATACGATCCATATTATGCAACGCGATGAAGCCAAGCTGATGGTCGAATTAATCGGACGACACCTACCCGTCAATGGCGTCTTTTGTTTATATGGCCCGTTCAACATTAACGGTCAATACACAAGTCAAAGTAATGCCGCTTTTGATCAGTCCCTTCGTCAGCGTGGTTGCGGGGGGCTGCTGGATCTAAATAAGCTGCTTGACTGGGCTGAATCGGTCGGCCTGGTACTCGAGATGCGGCATCAGATGCCAGCCAACAATATGTTGCTACAATTGCGCAAAATTATCGAACGCGAATAACCAGATAGATGCCACCAAGGATGGCGACCGATGCAATGATAATTCTTAGCGTCAATGGCTCAGCGATAAACAGCACTGCCAGGATCGCGGTGATAACAGGCACCGATAGCTGTACTGAGGCGGCCTGACTTGTCTTGATGTGGGGTAAAACCCGATACCATAACGCATAACCCAATCCAGAGGTGATTGCACCGGATGCGATAGCATAGAAGAGTGTGATCGGCGTCCAGTGATGTGGGTCAAAATAAAAACCGGCGAGGATAAGTGCCGGCACCAACGCCAATAAAAAATTGCCCGCAGTTACTGACATCGGCGCGCCCGCTGATTTGCCCCAAATTGAGTACGCGCCCCAGGCAACACCCGCCACGGCCATGAGAGTCGCGCTCGACAGCGGTGGCGCGTTCAACCCGGGTAATAATAGATATACCAGACCAGCGAATGCCACGCTGACCCCAGCTGTTTGCTGAAGCGAAAAGCGCTCACCTTTACATAACGCTACTGCCATCATGGTCAGTTGAACGCAGGCAAACAAGATAAGTGCACCGCTGGCAGCACTGAGGTTGATATACGCGTAGGAAAAGCCTGCTGCGTAGATAAATAAAGCCAGTGACATTTTAATACTGGCGATGGGCTTTTTGTTTTGTATTAGCGCAAGGGGGAGTAACAATAGAGCGCCGCTAAATAACCGTATCAGCGTAAAATTGGCTGCCGATATCTCGCTGCTATCTAACGCCAGTCGGGTTAACAGTGAGTTACCGGCAAATGCCAGCATCGCAAGACTAACCAATAAAACCAATGATAATCGGGATGTGCCTGTTGACATTAAAATGAAACTCTTATTTGCGCCTGGGCGGCTGCATGGACTAGGATGGCGGCATGATGGATTTACCTTACCCTAAATTATCTTGAACGTCAGCCGAATTGCATTGTTGGTCATTACGTTGTTGGCAGCGACACTCTATATAGCTGGAGTTATGTTGCCGCTGTTTACCTTAAATAAGTTCTATATTTTTGAAAACCAGGTGTCACTCTTAACTGGTATTCAACAACTTTGGCAAAATCAGGACTATCTTGTTTTTGCTTTGCTAAGTCTGTTTTGTCTGGTTTTGCCCTTGATTAAGGTGTGCTTGGCGCTACTCGTTGTAATAGCAGGTCATCGTTCTCTGTGGGTGCGTCGTATTGTCGGCTGGGTACATGCAATCGGTCGGTGGTCGATGCTTGATGTCTTTGTGGTCGCACTGCTGCTGGTCAGTATAAAGCTTAGCGCTGTGGCAACGATGACGATCCATACTGGTTACTATGTTTTTGCACTTGCAGTGTTATTTATCATGATTTTAAGTGCGCTCCTCAAGCGTTATATCAATAAACCACAAAGTGAATTTCCGGCCGAGCACAAGTAAATGGATTGGCAGTATTGGATCAACGGATTTGCGGGTGCATCCGCGTTAGAGTGGGTAGCGACCATAACCGGGTTTTTATGTGTTTTTTTGCTGGTCAGACGCAATATCTGGACCTTTGGTTTTGGGTTTGTGCAGGTCACCTTGTACACCTGGATTTTCTGGCAAGCTGACTTGTATGCCGAGTCGGTACTGCACCTTTTTTACATGGCGTTTCAGGTATACGGGTTTTTATTATGGCATCGTTCTGATCGTGCTATGGCAGGTAAAATCAGGCCTATTGAAAGCCCTTGGTGGGAATGGGGGGTGACCATTCTCATTATTGTCGCTGGCACCTACTTCGTTAAGTCCTTGATCAGCGCCTTTACTCAAGCAGACTATATTCTGGCCGACGCCTTTATCGCCAGTGCCAGTCTTACCGCTCAGTGGTTGTTATCACATCGGCGCAAGCTTAATTGGCTAATCTGGATCGCAGTAGATTGTGTCGCTATCGGTTTATATATGCACAAAGGTCTGTTCCCTACTGTGCTGCTTTACAACTGCTTTTTGGTGATGTGTATGGTGGGATGGTGGCAGTGGCACAAAGCGTCGGCAGAGATGCGCACCAATGTTTGAATTGGGCTTAACCCTGGGTAAGTTTGCGCCTTTTCACCGGGGCCATCAGTACCTGGTAGAGCAAGCATTAAAGCAAGTTAAGAAGTTGGTGATACTGGTTTATCCATGCGAGGAACTGTCCGACATTGTCGTCGCTGAGCGAGTCAAGTGGATTCAAGCTTTGTATCCCGAGACTGAGGTTATCATTGCCCACGACGGGCCTATGACAACGGGCTACAGTGACGAGATCATTGAGCAACAGAATGGTTACCTTAAGCAGCGCCTGGCGGCTTATCAGTTTGATGTGTTTTTCAGCAGTGAGCCCTACGGTGAGCATGTGAGCGAAGCTTTGAGCTGCACGGACGTTCGTATCGACCAAGCGCGTTTGGCCGTACCCATCAGCGCGACGAAAATTCGTAATGAATGGAACAAATATCAACACTACCTGGATCCTTTGGTGAAACTTTCTATGTTGCAAAAAATTGTATTACTAGGTGCGCCGTCTACCGGAAAATCAACCTTGGCTGCCCATTTAGCCGAACGTCTTGGTACCGTTTGTGTGCCAGAATACGGTCGTGAATATTGGCTCGAACATCAGGTTGAACGACGCTTGACTGCTAAGCAATTACTCCATATCGCTAAGGTGCAGGAGCAGTGGGAAGTCGACTACGCAGCCAACGCCAGAGATTATCTTATTTGCGACACCAATGCTTTTACCACCTGGCACTTTGCGCTGCATTACCACAGTAATGCCTTACCAGAGTTAGCAGACATGGCCGAGCGATGCTGGCAGCGTTACGATCTGGTGGTGCTTTGTGATGATGACATCCCATATGATGATACGTGGGAACGTTCAGGAGATGCTAACCGGGCAGAATTTCAACAGTTTAACCGCGATTACCTGGCCAAACACCAGATTCCCCATATGGTCGTCAGTGGTAGGGTGGAGCAAAGAGCAGCAAAGGTGCTTGCGCAGGTAGAGAGGATGCGCCCTAAGTCCTAAGCACTCGCAGTCGAACGCAATCTATTGACCGCATCCAGCCAGCCCGCATACAAAGTGTGACGCTTGGCTTTTTCTAGTTTTGGTTTGAAACATTGATCTAGTTGCCATTGGCGGGCAATATCTTCGATACTTTGATAGATTCCTGCATGTAAACCTGCCAGATAAGCGACGCCTAGGGCCGTGGTTTCAGTAATGCTCGGGCGTTTAACCTCAATACCTAAGATGTCAGCTAAGAATTGCATTAACCAATCATTCACCACCATGCCGCCATCCACCTGCAGTGAGGTAAGCGAGATACCGTCTGAGTGCATGGCCTCGAGTAAATCCTTGGTTTGATAGCAAACCGCTTGTAGTCCGGCGGTGACGACCTCTTTGATACCTGAATCCCGACTCAAACCAAAGATAGCCCCACGGGCATCAGCGTCCCAATAGGGGGCCCCCAGGCCGGTGAATGCCGGTACCATATAAACAGGATGGTCATAACCGGTTTGTTCAGCCAGTGATTGGCTATCGCTGGCATCATGTATGAGCTTCAGTCCATCCCGAATCCATTGGATTGTCGCACCGGCCATAAAAATAGACCCTTCTAATCCGTAACTGACACGGCCATTGAGTCTGTAGGCTATGGTTGTGAGTAATCGGTGTTTTGAGGCAATCGGACTCGTGCCGGTATTCACAATCATAAAACAACCTGTGCCGTAGGTGCTTTTTACCATCCCCGGCTTAAAACAGGCCTGACCGACTAAGGCAGCTTGCTGATCGCCAGCTACGCCGCCAATACCGATTTCTGCGCCAAAACAATCTTTCTCTATGGTACCGAAGTCGGCCGCGCAATCTTTGACTTTGGGTAATATGGTGCTGGGAATATTGAACAGGGTAAGCAGCGTTTCGTCCCAGTGCTGTTGGTGAATATTAAACAACATAGTTCTCGATGCGTTGGTCGCATCGGTCAGGTGGTGCCTGCCGTCGGTTAAATTCCAAATCAACCAACTGTCCACTGTGCCAAAGGCTAATTCCCCTCGTTCTGCACGTTGTTGTGCGCCTTCCACATGATCCAGGATCCAACGGATCTTACTGGCAGAGAAGTAGGGATCGAGTAAGAGCCCGGTTTTATCCTTGATCTGTTGCTGATGGGGATGCCACTGTTTACATATATCGCGGGTACGTCGGTCTTGCCAGACGATCGCTGGGTAAATGGGTTTGCCATTGTCTCGCTCCCAAATCAAGGTGGTCTCTCGCTGGTTGGTAATGCCTAAACTAAGTATCTCGCTAGCGCAGATTCCGGCTTGTTGAATGGCGAGTCGGGCGCAGGATAATGACGTTTGATATAATTCTGTGGGACAGTGCTCAACCCATCCTGATTGGGGAAAGTGCTGCTCGATGCTCTGTTGGGCCTGCGCAACGACCTTACCTTTAACATCGAACACAATCGCCCGGCTACTGGTTGTTCCCTGATCTATGCTAAGTAGGTAGCGGCCCATAGTGATCCTTAATAAAGCGTTGTAAATTCAGTAGCTTGAATGGAAAGTACTGCACACTCCGTAAACAAGTGGCGGATTACTGATGGCTCGACATTAACTTAATTCGCACAGTATCCACAAGACTTGTATAATATGCGCCCAAGTTTGAGGTATGTCATGTCAAAAAGCGCCACCATTAAAGCCGAACGCGGCTTATTCTCCTATCCCCAGTATTGGGCCAGTTGCTATGGCTCTGCCCCCTTTTTACCTATGAGCCGTGCAGAAATGGATGAGCTGGGGTGGGACAGCTGCGACATTATTTTGGTGACAGGTGATGCTTATGTCGACCATCCGAGCTTTGGTATGGCGGTAATTGGCCGCACCTTGGAAGCGCAGGGTTTTCGAGTTGGTATCATTGCGCAGCCAGACTGGACCAGTAAAGAAGCTTTTATGGCGCTGGGTAAGCCGAACTTATACTTTGGGGTGACCGCGGGGAACATGGATTCCATGATCAACCGTTACACCGCAGATAAAAAACTGCGTCACGATGATGCCTATACTCCGGGTAATGTAGGGGGCAAAAGGCCTGATCGGGCTGTGACTGTGTACTCTCAGCGTTGTCGCGAAGCATTTAAAGACGTACCCATTATTATTGGTGGTATTGAGGCGAGTTTGCGCCGTATCGCGCATTATGATTACTGGTCAGAAAAAGTGCGCCGCTCGGTGCTTTTCGACGCGAAAGCCGACATGTTGATGTTTGGTAACGCCGAAAGGCCGCTGGTGGAGGTGACTCACAGGCTGGCGGCTGGTGAAAATATCGCAGATATCATGGATGTGCGCGGCACGGCAATTATCGTTAAACAGGCGTTGCCGCAGTGGCAGGGGGTAGACTCTACTTCTCTGGACAGACCAGGAAAAATCGACCCTATCGCCAGCCCCTATGTGATGGAGCCTGAATGTGATAAAGCTGACGGTGATACTCAAAACACCGAGGCACCAGAAGCGCAGCCAATTGTTATCCAACCCCCAGAGCGACGCAAACCTTGGGAAATGGTATATGTTAAGTTACCCGCATTCGAGACGGTTAAAGACAACAAAGTACTGTATGCACACACATCGCGTATCCTTCACCAAGAAGTGAACCCAGGATGTGCCAGAGCCTTGATGCAGCGTCATGGTGATCGCCATATTTGGATCAACCCGCCTGCCATGCCGTTAGAAACCGAAGAAATGGATGCGGTTTTCGACCTGCCTTATCAGCGTGTGCCTCACCCGGCATACGGTGACGCCAAAATTCCAGCATATGACATGATTAAGTTCTCAATTAATATCATGCGCGGCTGTTATGGAGGGTGTTCATTTTGCTCAATCACCGAGCACGAAGGGCGGATTATCCAAAGTCGTTCGGAAGATTCAATCATTCGAGAGATTGAGCAGATTCGTGACACGGTTCCGGGGTTTACTGGCGTTATCTCGGATTTAGGCGGTCCAACGGCGAACATGTATCGATTGCGCTGCAAAAGCCCCAAAGCAGAGGCAACCTGTCGCCGGCCCTCATGTGTATATCCGACAATTTGCGCACACATGGATACCGACCATAAGCCCACCATCGATTTATACCGGCGGGCCAGAAACTTACCCGGTGTAAAGAAAATCCTTATCGCGTCAGGCGTGCGCTACGACTTAGCGGTTGAAGATCCAGAGTATGTGAAGGAGTTGGCGTTACATCATGTGGGGGGATATTTAAAAATAGCGCCTGAACACACCGAAGACGGCCCGCTATCTAAGATGATGAAGCCGGGTATGGGCAGTTATTACCGCTTTAAAGAGCTATTTGATAAATACTCTGCTGAAGCGGGTAAAAAGCAATATCTGATTCCGTATTTCATCGCCTCACATCCGGGCACAACGGATGAGGACATGCTTAATCTGGCAATATGGTTGAAGGAAAACCGTTTTAGGTTGGATCAGGTGCAGAACTTCTATCCGTCACCCATGGCGAGTGCAACAACTATGTACCATACCGAAGTCAATGCGCTCAAAAAGGTTAGTAAAGATAGCGAAGCTGTGCCCTCGGCCAAAGGTGAGATTCACCGCCGTTTGCACAAAGCGCTGTTACGCTATCATGATCCAAAAAACTTTGCCCAAATTCGCGAGATGCTGATCAAAATGGGACGAGAGGATTTGATCGGCCGCGGACCACAACATTTGGTCCCGCCAGAAACTGCCGATGAGAAACGTCAAAAAGCGCGTAAAGCAAAACCCGGTCAACGAGGGTTGACTAAGCACACTGGATTACCGCCTCAGCCGAAATGGAAAGGTCACAAGTCAGGCAAGGGAAAAGGCCAATCACCATCGGCGAAAGGCCGTCGGACGTCGCCATCCAAATAAAAAAGCCGCCGGTAAGGGCGGCTTTGAATCAATATTCGCTTATCGCTTGATACGACGGCGACCTAACAACAGGCCACCTAAAGCCAAGCCGAACATTGTCAGGGTGCCTGGTGCTGGCACCTGAGTGAGATTTAAGTCCCAACCGATCACATCAAAGGCGACCGCATCGTATATGGTGACATCACCAAATTCACCAAAAGCGAATGTCGGATCCATGATGCCAATACCTTGGTTGTCCTTGAAATGGCTTGCTTGTTGACCATCACCACCGTAGCGACCACTCGACAGCTCCGCTAATGAAGTTTGTCCTCCGTCGATTGAGAAGAAGTGGTCACCGCCTGGGGTAAAGTCTCTCACGCCAGCACCATAACTTAAGCTGGTCTCTGAAAAGCGGAATAAATCCAATGGACCTGCAACGGCATAGCTATCGAGATCTGTATTAGGATCGATAAAGCCGGAGTTATAGACGATGTCATAAGTGTCTACGCCGCTGACAAAACCCAGCGCATGGCCAATTTCGTGAATCGCTACACCTACGAAATCCATTTTATCCGCATCGATGCCATCGGTGCGGTCAAAGTCGAACGCAAAGGCGCTGCTAAATTGTACTTCACCATCTAGGGGCGACCAACCGTTAAAGCCAACTCCTAGTCCCAGTGCTTTAGCAACCGCCTGGTTAACATCCATGACTACGTTGTCTAATGAAACATTAGACACGGATACACCGTCAGGCTCAGGATTGTTTTGATCATAGCCATCGGGATTGTCTGGGTTTTCCTGATCCAAGAATGAGAAAGCACATGCTCCATATACCTCAGAGTTCACGCAGGGCAGGCTGTTGACTGCTGATTGATCAAATACGGATGTGGCGTCATTAATCATGGCTACCGCGACATTCTGGTAAATATATACATCGCTATTTGATCGTGTGCTGCCGATCACTCCTGGATTTAAATCCGCAAAGCTGATGCCTAAATTTATTGTCACGTCATCAATGAACAGGTTTGACCAGAAATCAGCGGCTTCCTGAAAACCGGCGAGTGCTTGTTGACCACGCTCATCGGCAAATTCAGTTTCATCGTAAAATAAATCGATTTCAGCAGCTGCTGCGTTACCCATCAAGGTCATCAGGCATGACGCCAGCAGGGTCTTTTTTAAGTTATTTTTCATTATTTCTACTCGTGTGGTTGCTTTTTTTTATTGGGAAGTGTCGTCGCACTTCTTTTGTCTAAATTACAATGCTGTCAGGGATAAACAAAGTCATTTTGATGAGATTGTTTACCTATTTATGTGTCTAAATGTAAACCTGAAACAAGCCCCCGGCAGGGGCGACTCTCACCGTTTTAACGCTGATTACTGTCTGCCTCAAACCCTAAAAAAAAGACCTCTTAAGCGGAAGGTCGTCGGCGAAGGCTAGGCATTAAAAGTAGACCTGATGCTGTCAGTAGCAGTGCGCCTGGCGTGGGTACCGGCACTGAATTGTCTGGCTGACTTTGGTTGATACTCAAAGACAAGTTATCGAGCGAACTATTAACGTTGACCGTTTGGGTAAAATCGACCCGAAAAATGTTGGTCCAATCAATTATCGCGGTGCCAGACTGGGTAAGCTGAAGTACATCACCCTTTTGAACACCGGCTTGGTCATACGCCGTCAGTTGCCAAGCTGGTCCAACCGATGTGTTGTTGTAACGCCCTACGTCCAAAGAATAGAAGTCGAAGGTTTCACCATTACTCGCTGTCAGGCTGAAAATGCCATTTACTTTTGACGTTTGAAGAAAACGGTTGTTGGCTCCCCAAGCCGCTGCACGCGTACTGTTGGCGTCAATTAAGCTGCCATCGGTGTCCATCACGTTTAGTCTGTCGCTGTAAGTGAAGTCAAGTTGAAAACCGGCTTCTTTATACTGTGGAGTTGTTTGTGAATTTAGATCAACCGGAAGGCTATCCAAGGTTAACAAAGTGGCATGGGCGTGAATTGAAAAAACACCGATGAGGGCCAAAAACAATATTTTTGTGGCACGATTCTTAATCATTATTATTCTCTTATTACATCAACTTCAGTGTGCAAAGAAAGAACTGCAAGAAATGTACCTTTAAATAAATACCAATGAAAACAAGTCCTTATGTTTTGCGGCGTCGTTGGTTGTAAAAAAAACGGACACTTTAGTCACAGCATAAGAATGCCAGCTTGTTACTGAGGGCTTAAAAGATTAAGTAAGTCTTGCCAAGCCATTTCGGCTTGTACGTCGTCATAAACGCGAGAATCAGGTGGTGTCCACCCATGCTGTGTGCCCGGATATATTTTGATTTTGGCCAGCAAACCAGCCTCTTGGTAGGCCCTGGTTAACAGTGGCGCCATCTGCGGATCTTTTTCATGATCTTTTTCGGCAATGGCATGCAGTGCCCGTGCCTGACTGCGCTTGATGCCATGATGGGGGCTATTAGGGTCTGCTTTGGCTAACCCTCCGCCATGAAAGGTGGCAATGGCAGTGACTTTTTGCGGGAAGTGCTGGGCAGCCCAAAGGGCAAAGACACCGCTCATGCAGTATCCTAGCGTTGCAATACCGTGACGGCTGTCTACGCGGGTTTGTTTATCTAAAAACTCAATGAAGGCCTGGCAGTCACTCACGATGGCTGTTTCGTCAAGTTTGTCACGATATTTACGCAGTACTGACCAGGCTTCTGGTGAAGGAAATGACTCTGGCAACGCCTTGCCTTTGACATCCCGATAAAAAGGGTTGACCAGTAACACGGCGTAGCCGCTGGTGGCTAAACGCTCAGCCATGGCCTTGAACGCGGGTCGCATTCCTTTTATGTCTGTCCACATGATCACTGCGGGATGTTGGCCCGTGTTGGGTCTTGCAAAAAAAGCATCGGCGGTTCCGTCGGGGGTATTAATCAGGACGTCACTGGTGCTAACTTGGTTGGCGATTGCACTATCACTGAGGGTCAATGCAACGGTGCCTGCAGCCATCAATTTGATAAACTCTCGACGCTCGAGAGAACAGGGGCTCGGTGTAAAATCTTTTGCATCATTTTCGCTGTTTGGATCACACATTAATAGCTCCTCAGAATGTCATTTAGCAATTGGTTGACTGCACAGATTGCTGCAAAAATTGGTCAAAAATGGGCAGGATAATCGGCAGTGCAGCATTTAGTCTGTGATCACCTGAGAGTAAGTGGAGTGTCGACTTTTGTTGCCTTGCGAACGTAACTGAGTGTTGATAAGGAATAATATCGTCTTGCCAACCGTGTACGATATGCACATTAGAGGTTAAACATTGGATTTCCTGTCTTCGATAGCCCTCGAGGTAAAACGCGGGCGCGAGCAGAAACACACCATCAACCATTTTGTCCATTGCGGTAACTGCTGACACATAGCCGCCCATACTTGAACCGACTAACAGGGTGTGAGTATCGTCTTGTAGCGCTGCAGACAAGCGCTCGACCCGTTGATCCGGGTTACTGAGGTCCCGGTAATCAATACTCTCTACCTGGTACCCTCGTTGTTTAGCTACCTCAGCCAGACGGGTAATTTTAGAGCCCCAGGGGCCACTTTCTTTTCCGTGTGAAAAAATCACGCGCATACTATTTCCTTGTTTACCTGAACGCTATCTCAGTGTAAGCCGCTTGGTACACCAATGCTATAGGGTGAATGCGGATCGCAGCGCCCGGATAAGCTGTGGGTCGGATTTTTTGTTGATGCCCAAGCAAGGCTGATGGTAATTACCATCAATAGAGTCGAGTACTTTGGTGACTCTTTCACGAGGTAATCCCAGCTGTTTTAATCTGAACGTCATGGCAGCTTCTGATTGTACAATCAGGTCTACCCGATGAGAAAACAGCTGACGAATGTTGGCATGTTCATCAGAAGAAACCAGCAACTGGCTTGATTCTGCGAATCCTTGCGAGACGAGGTACTCCACTGCAAAGTCGCCGCGAATTACACCAGAGATGTAGTGTTTGGCATCAGAGAGTTGCCGGATATTGATATCATCTCGCTCTGTTAACCTGAACAATGCAATGCTTTGAGGCTGCTCAGTTAATGGACACAGGAATTCGAATGTTGCTGTGCGTTCTGGCGTTTTAAAAAGAGAATAAATCAGGGTGTTAGGCGTGTCAGACGCAATGGTAAATGCCCTAATCCAGGGAACAAGGCGAATCTCATAATCAATCCCAATTGATTCAAGTACTTCCCGTACCTTAAGTGTAGATATGCCATCTATCTCTCCCTTCTCATTCAGGTAATTAAACGGTGGCCATTCCTCAGTGTAAACAATGAGAGTGCTGTCTGTGGATGGTGCTTTACTGACACTGAGCAGCAAGGCAAAGCTTAAAACTAACCCGTGAATCTTCGACCTCCTGCCATGTATGTTTGCACTAAGTAAACTTAAGACCTGATCGGCGAAAACTGTTAAATACTGTTGCAGTGTAGACAATTGACAGAAGTTTGGTGCAATTTCTTAAAGATCAATTGAGCGAGGGGAAGCGACGGATAACAGGCTGCCACATAGGACTTTAGACATGTCGAGGCAACGACTGAGGGTCGAGATGACGTCAAACAGCTCAGCGCCTAACTTGGAAAGTATGGCGCTCTTGTGCCAATATTTTGTTAAATACGTCTGGAGAGTTATGAATGAAAAAATGGCTTGGGTTACTTTGTCTTGCCGCAAGTGCAAATGTGACAGCTG